>JBBIUI010000058.1:0-14431 GCA_037440385.1 Rhodocyclales bacterium
AAGCGCCAACGGTCTGTCATTGCGAGAAGGCCGAAGGCCGACGAAGCAATCCCGCTCGAAGCGCGCCACGGCCGCCCGGCATGCGACGAGATCGCTTCGTCGCTTCGCTCCTCGCGATGACGGGGGGAAAAGCTTCGCTCCTCGCGATGACGGGGGGAAAAAGCCGCGCTCCTCGCAATGAAGAGGCGGACCGACGCACGGATACCTGTCATCGGGACGAGGGTGCGCCGGGGCGGACCCCCGGCTCCCGCTACCTGCCCAGCAACACCAGGTTGTCCCGGTGGATCAGCTCCGGCTCGTCGACGTAGCCGAGCAGGGATTCGATCTCGCCGCTCGGATGGCCCGCGATGCGGCGCGCTTCCGGGCTCGAATAATTGACCAGGCCGCGTGCGACCTCGCGGCCCTCGGCGTTGCGGCAGGCCACGACCGCGCCGCGCCCGAATTCGCCTTCCACCGCGCGCACGCCCACCGGCAGCAGGCTCTTTCCGGACTTCAGCGCCTGGATCGCGCCGGTGTCCAGCACCAGGCTGCCGGCCAGTTGCAGGTGATCCGCGAGCCACTGCTTGCGCGCGGCGTGAGGCGTGGAGCTCGCGTAGAGCAGCGTGCCGATCGGCTCGCCGCCGGCGAGCCGCGGCAGCACGTCGGCCTCGCGCCCGCTGGCGATGACGGTGTGCGCGCCGCTGCCCGCCGCGCGGCGCGCCGCGCGCACCTTGGTGATCATGCCGCCGCGGCCGATCCGCGAGCCGGCACCGCCGGCCATCGCTTCGAGCGCGGCGTCCTCGGCGCGGTGTTCGGCGACCAGCGCCGCCGTGGGATCGAGCCGGGGGTCCGCGGTATGCAGCCCCTGCTGGTCGGTCAGGATGACGAGCGCATCGGCCTCGACCAGGTTGGCCACGAGCGCCGCCAGCGTGTCGTTGTCGCCGAAGCGGATCTCGTCGGTGACCACCGTGTCGTTCTCGTTGATGATCGGCACGACGCCCATCCGCAGCAGCGTGACGAGCGTGGAGCGGGCATTGAGGTAGCGCAGCCGGTCGGCGAGATCCTCGTGCGTGAGCAGGATCTGCGCGCTGGTCAATCCGTGCCGCGAGAAACAGTCCTCGTAGGCGCGGGCGAGGCCCATCTGGCCCACCGCGGCGGCCGCCTGCAGTTCGTTCATCGCAACCGGGCGCGCGCTCCAGCCGAGCCGCTGCATGCCTGCGGCGATCGCGCCGCTCGATACCAGCAGCACCTCGCGGCGGTCTTCGCGCAGCCGCGCGATCTGTCCGGCCCAACCGGCCAGCCGCTCGTGCGAGAGCCCGGCTCCGTCGCCGGTGACCAGCGCGCTGCCGACCTTGACGACCAGCCGGCGCGCCTTGGCTATCGTGCGCCTCATCCGGCGTGCTCCGGTGACGGCGCGGCGCTTTGCGCTTCGCGCGCCTGCCGTTCGAGCTGCTCCATCACCGCGAAGGTCAGCTCCCGGCAGCCGGCACCGGTGAGCGCCGAGATCGCGAAGTGCCGCTCCACCGGAGCGTAGCCGGCGACGAGCGCGGCGATGCGTCCGGCGCGTTCCTCGTCGGGCACCAGGTCGATCTTGTTGATGACGAGCCAGCGCGGCTTGGCCGCCAGCGCCGCATCGTACCTGCCGAGTTCCGCGACGATGGCGCGGGCGTCGCGCACCGGATCGGCGTGAGGGTCGAACGGCGCGAGATCGACCAGGTGCAGCAGCAGCCGGGTGCGCGCGAGGTGGCGCAGAAAACGGTGGCCGAGCCCTGCGCCCTGGGCCGCGCCTTCGATCAGCCCGGGGATGTCGGCGACGACGAAGCTGCGCCCGGCATCGACGCGAACGACGCCGAGGTTGGGTTGCAGCGTCGTGAACGGATAGTCCGCGACCCTGGGGCGCGCGGCCGACACGGCGCGGATGAACGTCGACTTGCCCGCATTGGGCAGGCCGAGCAGTCCCACGTCGGCGAGCACGCGCAGTTCGAGCGCCAGCTCGCGCCGCTCGCCCGCCTCGCCCGGCGTGCACTGGCGCGGCGCACGGTTCGTGCTCGACTTGAAGTGGAGGTTGCCCAGTCCGCCCTTGCCGCCGCGGGCGATCAGCGCCTTCTTGCCGTCGCCATCGAGGTCCGCGACCAGCTCCCCGCTCGTCCGGTCGCGGATCAGCGTGCCGACGGGCACGCGCAACACCAGGTCCGCGCCGCCCTTGCCGTAGCAGTCCGCGCCCATGCCGTTCTCACCGCGCCCGGCCCGGAAGATGCGCTTGTAGCGGTAGTCGATCAGCGTGTCGAGGTTGCGGTCCGCGATCGCCCAGATGCTGCCGCCGCGGCCACCGTCGCCGCCGGAGGGTCCGCCGCGCGGCACGAACTTCTCGCGCCGGAACGTGGCCACGCCGTCGCCGCCGTCGCCCGCGAGCACCGTGATCTTCGCTTCGTCGAAGAACTTCATGGCTGGCAGAGCCCGTCGCCCAGACCGAACACCGGAAACAAAAAAGCCCTGTCCCGGGACAGGGCTCGATGCGCCCGTGCGGGCGACCTCACACGACCGGAACGACGCGCACCGTTCGCCTGCGCGCCGGACCGTGCAGGAAAAACTCGACCGTGCCGGGCGCCGTCGCGAACAGCGTGTGGTCCTTGCCGATGCCGACGTTATCTCCGGGATGGAACTGCGTACCGCGCTGGCGCACGAGGATGTTGCCCGCCGCGACGAGCTGGCCCCCGTAGCGCTTGACGCCGAGACGCTTGGACTGCGAATCGCGGCCGTTGCGCGAACTGCCGCCTGCCTTCTTGTGTGCCATGACTGGACTCCCGTCGGTTCTCGCGCGCCCGGACCGGGACGCGCGCGCCCGTCATCCGTTGATCGAATCGATGCGCAGCTCGGTGTAGTTCTGGCGATGCCCCTGGTGCTTCTGGTAGTGCTTGCGCCTGCGCATCTTGAAGATGCCGATTTTCGGGCCGCGGCCCTGTGCGATCACCGTGGCCGCGACCGAGACGCCGGCCACGCGCGGCGTGCCGATGCGTACCGCTTCGCCTTCGCCGACCATCAGCACGTCCTCGAGGAGGATCGCGGAACCGACTTCCGCCGGCAACTGCTCGACCTTCAGTTTTTCGCCGGCGGCGACGCGATACTGCTTGCCGCCGGTCTGGATGACCGCATACATGGAAGACTCCGGAGTGCCTGCCCGAAAAGGCGCGCAGTATACCGGGGAAAGCCGCCGCCCGTCAAAGGGAAGCCGTATGCGTGGAAGGCGCCGATCGGCGCCGATCGGCTTGACGCTGCGAGGAGGCCGGCCTAACATCGGCCGGTTTCGCCGGAACCCGCCCGTGCCACTCGATTCCCTCTACGCCCCGATCCTCGACGACATGCGCGCCGTCGACGCGGTGATCCGCGCGCGGCTGCATTCCGAGGTCGCACTGATCCGCCAGGTCGCGGAATACATCGTCGGCAGCGGCGGCAAGCGGATGCGTCCGGCCCTGGTGCTGCTCGCCGCCGGCGCGTGCGGCTATCGCGGCAGCCATCATCACGAGCTCGCCGCGGTGGTCGAGTTCATCCACACGGCGACGCTGCTGCATGACGACGTGGTCGACGAGTCGGACCTGCGCCGCGGCAGGCGCACCGCGAACGCGCTGTTCGGCAATGCCGCTTCCGTGCTGGTGGGCGACTTCCTGTACTCGCGTTCGTTCCAGATGATGGTCGCCGTGGGCAGCATGCCGGTCATGCGCGTGCTGGCCGATGCGACGAACACGATTGCCGAGGGCGAGGTGCTGCAGTTGCTGAACTGCCACGATGCCGCGGTCGGTGTCGAGGACTATCTGCGCGTGATCCGCTACAAGACGGCGAAGCTGTTCGAGGCCGGCGCGCGCATCGGCGCGATCCTGGGCGGGGCTTCGCAGGCGATCGAGGACGGAATGGGGCGCTTCGGCATGCATCTGGGCACCGCGTTCCAGCTCATCGACGACGTGCTCGATTATTCGGGCGACGAGCATGCCACCGGCAAGCATCTGGGCGACGACCTGGCCGAGGGCAAACCGACGCTGCCGCTGATCCATGTACTGCAGCACGGCTCGACCGCGCAATCGGCGTGCGTTCGCGACGCGATCGAGCACGGCGGCAAGGAGGCTTTCGCGGAAATTCTCGATGCCGTGCGCTCGACCGGTGCGCTGGAGCGCACGCGCGAGCTCGCCGAGGAGGAAGTGAAGCTGGGCGTCGCTGCGCTGGCCGACGTGCCGCATTCAACTTACCTGCAAACTCTGCTAGACTTGGCCGCCTTTTCCGTCTCGCGCGACTACTGATTCCGGCGGTCGGCGGGCCGGCTTTCCCGAGCGGGGTTTCCCCCCCGCGTTTGGTCCGGTCGGGGTGTAGCTCAGCCTGGTAGAGTACTGCGTTCGGGACGCAGGAGTCGGAGGTTCGAATCCTCTCACCCCGACCACTTCCCGCGTATTTTCAGGATCGTCCTCCGTGTGCATCGGCGGCGGCGTTAGAATGCCGGCGGTGTCGCTTTGCGCACGCCCGGTGTCGCAGGTCCATGGGAAAGCTGCTGCTGTTCGTCCTCGTCGCGATTCTCGCCTATCTGTTCTTCAAGGGGTCGGGGCGGCGCACGGGCGCGCCGCCCGGCGAGGGTGCGAAACGCCCGCGGGCTGCCGAACGGATGGTGGAATGTGCGCACTGCGGCGTCCACCTTCCCGAGAGCGAGGCCGTCAAACAGGCCGACCGTTACTTCTGCAGCGACGAGCATCGGCGGCTCGCGGGCTGATGGCGGTCTCGTCCGTTCGATGAGTGGTTCGACGTCTGCCGGCGCGAGCGTGTCGCCGCCATCATCGGCCGTCCCGTTTCCCGTCGCGCAGGCGCCGGACGTGCGCTGGAAGTCCCTGCACTACTTCAATCTCTATCGGCTGGCCGCGGCCGGGGTGTTCCTGGCCGCGGCGCTGTTGCAGGGCGGGGGCACGAACCTGTTCGCCGTCGACGAGCGCCTGTTCGTCACAACCGACATCGTCTACGTTCTGGTCGCGCTGGCGTTCGTGGCGATCGATGGGCGCCGCTGGATCGACTTCGACTGGCTGCTGACCGCGCAGGTGGCGATGGACATCGTCGCACTCACGCTGCTGATGCACGCGAGCGGCGGATTGCGCGGGGGCATCGCGATCATGATCGTGGTCGTGCTGGCCGGGGCGGGATTGGTCGGACAGGGACGCATGACGGTGTTCTACGCCGCGATGGCCACGCTCGCGGTGCTCGCGGAACAGGCGGTCCGGCTGTTGCGCTTCGGCGCCGATCCGGGCGAATTCGTTCCGGTCGGCACGACCAGCATCGGATTCTTTGCCACGGCGATCTCGGCGCGCCTGCTCGCGCAGCGCATCAGCGCCAATGCGGCGCTGGCGCGCGCGCGCGGAATCGCGCTCGACAATCAGCTGCGCGTCAACGAGTACATCATCCGCGACATGGCCGACGGCGTGCTCGTGGTCGACCCGGACGGCGGCTTGCGCCAGTTCAATCCGCAGGCGGCGAAACTGCTCGGTGCCGCGCCGGCGGTCGGCCGTCCGCTCGCCGAGGTTTCGGAGCCGCTCGCGGGCCTGTTCGAGCGGTTCCGCGCCGGCGGCGGGCAGGCACCGGTGCTGCCGGCGGCGGGCGAGCGTGCGGCGAGTCTGCGCGCGCGCTTCGTCCGGCCCGCCGAGAGCGGTGACATCCTGGTGTATCTGGAGGATCTCGGCCGCATTCAGGCCCAGGCGCAGCAGCTCAAGCTCGCCGCGCTCGGGAGACTGACCGCGGGCATCGCCCACGAGATCCGCAATCCGCTGGCGGCGATCAGCCATGCGGCCGAACTGTTGCGCGAGGAAACGCGCGCCGACAAACAGGCGCGACTGACCGCGATCATCGGCGAGAACACGCGCCGGCTCGATCGCATGGTCGCCGACGTGCTGGAACTGGGCAGGCGCGACCGCGTGCAGCCCGAGCCGATCCGGCTCGATCCTTTTCTGCGCACCTTTCTCGACGAGTTCTGCCTGCATGAGGGTGTCCGGCGCGCGTTGTTTCGCGTGGAGCTGGAGCACGATCCGGACATGCTGTTCGACCGGGCCCACCTCAATCAGGTACTGTGGAATCTGGTCGCGAACGCCCGTCGCTACTGCTCCGGCATGGACGGTTCGGTGCGGCTCGCCGCGCGCCGTGTCGGGGGACGGCGCACCGAGTTCGATGTCATCGACGACGGCCCGGGGGTTCCGGAGGAGGTGCGCGCTCAGGTGTTCGAACCTTTCTTCACGACGCACGCGCGTGGTACCGGACTCGGGCTGTACATCGCGCGCGAGCTGTGCGATGCCAACCGGGCGCAGCTCGCATCGCTGAACACCGAGCGCGGCGCGCACTTCCGCGTCAGCGCCGCTTCGGGTGTCGCACAATGACCCCGCAGGACTCGCCGCCGGGAAACCGGGGCACGCGGACGGAAATGCAACTCCGGCGTCCCGATCCTCCATCGGTGCGAGAAGCGCAGCGACGAAGCCCGGTTACCTCGTTGCGAAGAGGCCGACGGCCGACGAAGCCCTGGTGCCCTGTCATTGCGAGGAGTGCGACGGCCGACGAGCTCTGACATCTGTCATTGCGAGGCGGGCGGAGCCCGACGAAGCAATCCCGCGCAGCGCGTCCCGGCCCTCTGGTGCGCCAGCGGATTGCTTCCCCGCCACGCGACCCGCAAACACGGGGGGAAAGAGGTTGCCGCCGCGCGAGGCCTGTCGCGATGACCGGGACCGAGATTGCTTCGTCGCTACGCTCCTCGCAATGACAAGAGGCGTGTCGTTGCGAGGACCAGGAGGGCGGGGCCCGACGGAGCGATCCCGCGCAGCGCGCCGGGGGCTGCGCCGCCGCCTCGCACCGCCGGTGTTTCGCGCCGATGCGTGTCGCGGCCCGTGAGCCGGTCCGCTCGCCGACCGCCTCGCCATCACGGTGCTTCCTATTGGATAATCCGCATTCAAACGAGTCGCTCCCGATGAATGCTCTGCGCCGCGCCCGCCCCGAGGTTCCTCGGGTGCTCGTCGTCGATGACGAGGCGGATATCCGCGAACTGCTCGAGCTGACGCTCTCGCGCATGGGGCTTGCCGCCGACGGCGTGGGCACTCTGGCGGAGGCCCGGCGCGCGCTCTCGCAGCGCGGCTACCAGCTTTGTCTGACCGACATGAGGTTACCCGACGGCGACGGGCTCGAACTGGTGCGCCACATCGCCAGGACCGGCAACGATCTGCCGGTGGCGGTGATCACGGCCTACAGCAGCATGGAGAACGCCGTCGCGGCCCTCAAGGCCGGCGCCTTCGATTATCTCGCCAAGCCGGTCGCGCTCGAGCAACTGCGGGCGCTGGTGCGCTCGGCGGTCGATCTTCCCTCGGCGCAGGGCGAAGCCGATTCACCACCCGCGCATCGGTTGCTGGGCGAGTCGCCCGCGATGCAACAGGTCATGGAGACGATCGAGAAGCTCGCGCGCAGTCAGGCGCCGGTCTACATCCACGGCGAGTCGGGTACCGGCAAGGAGCGCGCGGCGCGGCTCATCCATGAACTGGGCGCGCGTCGCGCGGCGGCGTTCGTGCCGGTCAACTGCGGGGCGATCCCCGAGAACCTGATGGAGAGCGAATTCTTCGGCTACAAGAAGGGTTCGTTCACGGGAGCGGATGCCGATCGCGACGGATTCTTCCAGGCTGCGCAGGGTGGCACGCTGTTCCTCGACGAGGTGGCGGAGCTGCCGCTGGCGATGCAGGTCAAGCTGTTGCGCGCGATCCAGGAGAAACGGGTGCGCAAGATCGGCGCGGCCGCGGAGGAGCCGGTCGACGTGCGCATCATCAGCGCGACGCATCAGAACCTCGCAAGCCTCGTCGGGCAGGGGCGGTTTCGCCAGGACCTGTTCTATCGCATCGATGTCATCGAGCTGCGCATGCCCAGCCTGGCCGAGTGCCGGGAGGACATCCCGCTGCTCGCCGGACACATCCTGGAGCGGCTCGCACGCGAGTCCGGCGTCGCGCGCCCGCGGCTGTCGGAACAGGCGCTGCGCGTGCTCCAGGACTACCCGTTTCCGGGCAACGTGCGTGAGCTCGAGAACGTGCTCGAGCGCGCGCTCGCGCTGTTGTCGGGCTCCGAGATCGGCGCCGAGGATCTGCGCCTCGCACCCCCCGCGCGGGAGCGCGACGGCGAAGGGCCGGGCGCGGCGGCGTTGCCGTTGCAGGAGGCTCTGGACCGGTTCGAGCGCGAGCGGATCGCCGACGCGCTGCGCGAGACCGGCTTCAACCGCACCGCGGCTGCCCGCGTGCTCGGCGTCACCTTCCGATCGCTGCGCTATCGCATGCAGCGGCTGGGGATGAAGCCGTGAGGACGGAACCGCTCGCACCTGCGCTCGCATGGCAGCCCGATGAGCACGGATGGCTGCCCGGTGTGCGCGT
Organism: Rhodocyclales bacterium; assembly: GCA_037440385.1. GTDB lineage: Bacteria > Pseudomonadota > Gammaproteobacteria > Burkholderiales > Rhodocyclaceae > CG2-30-68-42. The sequence goes on from JBBIUI010000058.1 coordinate 8,388, forward strand.
CGTGGCGTCGCCCAATTTCGATGACCGCCCGGATGGCGCGCGCGTCGATCTGATCGTCATCCATGCGATCAGCCTGCCGCCGGGAGAATTCGGAGGCGACGCGATCGAGCGGTTGTTCACCAACACGCTGGATGCGCTCGGGCACCCGTACTTTCGCGGCATCGCCTGCCTGCGCGTGTCGGCCCATTTCCTGATCCGGCGCGATGGACGACTCGTGCAGTTCGTCGCGTGTGACAGGCGCGCGTGGCATGCGGGCGAGTCGCACTGGCGCGGGCGACGCGCCTGCAACGACTTTTCGATCGGCGTCGAGCTCGAGGGGTGCGACACGCAGCCCTTCGAACCGGTCCAATATGAAAAACTCGATGGGCTGATCGGTGCGCTGCGGCGGCGCTATCCGATTTCGGGACTCGCCGGCCATTGCGAGGTGGCGCCGGGCCGCAAGACCGACCCGGGCCCGCATTTCGACTGGTCGCGGCTCGCGCACTCGTGCGCCCTGCGAGCTACCCGTTGCGCTGCCGGGACCCCACACGGGCGATGAACCGTGCGAAGTCCGGAGTGGTTCAAAATGTACAGCTCATCAGTGGCCACCCGTTCCCGGTCCGGGACGTGCGAACGGTTCAAGACCCACGCGACGCGGCGTATCGACGGATGCCGCCTGACACTCGCGGTCATTGCGAGAAGCACAATGACGAAGCAATCCCGGTTCCGGTCATTGCGAGGACCGTAGCGACGAAGCAATCTCGTTGCCCGGTGCGGTTCTCCGTGCCCGTCATGGCGAGCAGCGTGGCGACGAAACGCTCTCGTTGCGTGCCGGGCGGGCGTGACGCGCTTCGCGCCGGGTTGCTTCGTCGGGCTTCGCCGTCCACGCAATGACGGGGCGTCGTGGTTGCGCCGGCCGCCGTTCGACACGTCAGTCGGGTTCGGTTCATGGATGGCGCCGCGGCCGGTCCGCGGGCGATCACGCCGGGGCCGGCTTGCCGATGTCATTGGCCCAGATCTGCGCCTCGCCAGCCGCGGCGTTCACGATGTCGGCATCGATTCCGGGAAACCGGCGCACGGCCGCGTCGAGCCATCGCGGATCGTCCGCCTCCAGCGCTTCCGCGAGCCACAGCAGGCTGCCGAGCCGCCCGGTGCGCTGCTCGAGCGCCTGGCGGAGGTCATCCGACAGGTTCAACTGCGCGAGCAGATCGGCAATCGGGATGCGCAGCAGCGCGGGAATCAGCGACAGCACGCCGGTCATGAACGCGCGGCCATGCTCGCGTGTCGCCGATCCGTCGAGTCGCGCGGACAGGTTTTCCATGAAACGCGCACGGGTCGCGGCGAGCCGCATCAGCGGGCTCGGGATCCGGCTTCCCGGTTCGCCTGAAAACATCAGCAGGCTGAGCCAGCGCTTGAGCTGGTCGTGGCCGAGCACCATGATCGCCTGCGCAAGCGAACCGACCCGGCTGCGCATGCCGGCGGCGGCGCAATTGGCGAGCCGGAGCAGATTCAACGTGAGCCCCGGCTCCTGCTTGAATACCTGCTCGATCGTGCTCGTATCGGCGCCCTGCTCGATGAGGCCGAGCAGGCGCAGCACGGCGAACGCGGACCGGTCGAGCCGTTTGCCCGACACCAGGGCCGGGCGCGCGAAGTAATAGCCCTGGAACAGGTCGAATCCCAGGTCCAGACAGCGGCGAGACTGCTCCTCGCTGTCGACCTTTTCGGCAAGCAGCCTGACCGGCCAGGCTTTGAGCTGCGCGACGGTTCGATCGAGCGCGGCCGGTTCCAGTTGCAGCAGGTCGATCTTGACGATGTCGGCCAGATCGAGCAGCGGCCGGTGGCGCTCCTCGAAGCGGACGAAGTCATCCAGCGCCAGGCGGAAGCCGAGGTCCTTCAGCGCGCGGCAGCGTTCGACCACTTCCGGCGTGATCTCCACCGTTTCCAGGACCTCGAGCACGAACTTCTCGCGCGGGAGCATCTCCAAGGCGTCGCTCATCAGCATGCGCGCGTCGAGATTGACGAAACCCAGATGCGGGCCGAGCGTGGCCTCCAGTCCGAGTTCGGCGAACACGTAATCGAGCACCGCGGCGGTCGCGGCCAGATCGCTCGAGACTTCCGCGTGCCCGGCGGCGCGCGCGCGAAACAGCAGCTCGTAGGCGTAGAGCTGCTCGTTGCGGTCGAGGATCGGCTGGCGCGCGATGAAAACGTCGTGATGGGACATTCGGGGCGGGATCCGCTGCTCGCGTGCCGGCCAACATACCACAACAGCCGCCGGAGCCGTGAATTCGCGCGGTGTGCGCGTCGCCGCAAGTTCGCATCGCGCGGCGGTGCGGCGCGCTCGCAACCGGAAGGACGGCGGGCGCGGATTTCCTTGAAAAACCGCTTGCATAGTCGGAAACGCTGCCCTACAATTAGTCGCCGGAATCAGGAGGGATACTAGATTTAGTAGGTGCCTCGAAAGCCGCGTCCAGTGCGGCAGACCGGCCGATCGACAGACACGGGAGAAACGGGAGCCAGCTCGATGCGAACCGCGGCAGACGCGAGTCCGGGCAACAAACCGCCAGACGAACCGGTCGCCGATGATTTCCCTCCCGTCGTTTTCCCTCCTCCCATCACCCCTTCACCGCTCGAATCGATCCCTCGCGACAGCGCGCCGGCACGGCTGCACGTCGTCGAGGGCGAAGCGCGCGACGCCGGGCATTCGCCATTCGGCGCTTTCGACCCCTGGGCGCATACGGGTTGGATCGCGCGCGGCGGCGCGGAGACCTGGCCGTTCCAGACCGGCGCGCCGGCTTCGCGTCGGGCCGGCGAGCGGCGCGCGGCGGCCGATCTGTGCGCGCAGGTGCGCCGCAGCTTCGATCGGCGCGCGATGGCCGGCTTCGATCGCTACGGTCGCGGCAATCCGCTACGTCGCGTCTCGCTCGCGGACAAGTCCATCCTCAATTCGCGCGCCGACGTCAATCAGCTGTTTCCGGTGAAGTACCGGTGGGCGTGGGAGCGTTATCTCGGGGGCGCGCGGCGAGGCTGGACGCCGCAGGCCATCGACATGACCCTCGACGCCCGGCGCTGGCGCGATCCGCACGGGCTCGACGAGGGCGAGCGGCGGATCGTCAGGCGCGCACTGGGTTTTTTCGCCAGCGCCAGCGCGCTCGCGGCGGGCAGTGTCGCACTGGGCGTGTACCGCCATGTCACGAATCCGGAGTGCCGACTGTTCCTGCTGCGCCAGGCGTGCGATGCGGGCGTGCACGCACATGCCTGCCAGCATATCGTCACCGGCCTCGAGCTGGACGCCGGCGAGATCTTCAACATGTGCCACGAAGTGCCGTCAATACGGGACAGGAACGAGTTCCTTCTACCGTTCGTCGACACCTTGACCGATCCGGACTTCCACACCGGCTCATCCGAAGGCGACCAGAAGCTGCTGGTGTGCCTGATCGCGTTCTACGGCCTCATGCTCGGGCTGTTCTTCGTCACGTCGGTCGCGCCGATCCTGGCGCTGGCGCGCGAGCGTGGGCTGCCCGGAATCGCGCAGCAGTATCGTCATGTGGCCGACGACCTCGCCACGCACCGCGAATTCGGGATCGAATTGATCCGTCAGATACGGCTGGAAACTCCCGCGATATGGACCGAGGATCTGCGCGCGGACCTCACCGAGCTGTTCCGGGTCGCCGTAGGACTGGACTACCGCTGGATCGAGCATACCTTCGGCGTTGCCGGATCCGCGACCGGGACGACGAGGCGGCAGGACGTGTCGCGGTTCAAGGAATACTCGCGTTTCGTCGCCGACCGGTGCGGCCGCGCAGTCGGGCTGGGCTGTCTGTATCCCGGCGCCCGCAACCCGTTTCCGTCGATGACGGGGCGGCAGGACGAGACGGGATGAGACTCAGGCAATTCAGGGAGTCCGGCACGTTGCCGGGCGCTTTGAATGACCCGTGCCGGATAGCGCGGGTGTTTTCGTGGCGTTTCTTTTCTTGTTACTCGTAAAGGAGGTAAGCGATGGCTGTCACCACCAAGAAGGCGCCCGCCAAGAAGGCTGCGGCGAAACCCGCGGCGAAGAAGGTTGGCGTGAAGAAGGCTGCGGCGAAGAAGCCGGCCGCCAAGAAGGTCGCGGCGAAGAAGCCCGCCGTCAAGAAGGTCGCGGCGAAGAAGGCTGCGCCGAAGAAGGTCGCCGCGAAGAAGGCGCCGGCAAAGAAGGCGCCGGCAAAGAAGGCGGCCGTCAAGAAGGTCGCGGCGAAGAAGCCGGCGGCGAAGAAGGTTGCGGCGAAGAAGGCCGTCGCGAAGAAGGTCGCCGTCAAGAAGGTTGCGGCGAAGAAGCCGGCCGCGAAGAAGGCTGCGCCGAAGAAGGTCGCGATGAAGAAGGCTGCGCCGAAGAAGGTCGCGGCGAAGAAGGCTGCGCCCAAAGCGGCGGCGAAACCCGTCGTGAAGAAGGCAGTTGCCAAACCGGCCGCGCCGGCCGCATCGCCCGCCCCGCCGTCCACCGCCGCCACACCCGGATTGAAATCGTCGCTCAATCCGGCGGCCGCCTGGCCGTTTCCTACGGGCTCGCGTCCGTCCTGAGGGAGCATCCTCGACGCGGGGGCGAACGCCGAGCTTGCCGTTCGCCCCCGATTTCCCTGCGAAATTTCTGAGTGCCGCGGCCGTCGCCAGACAGGGCCTGCCGCGCTGCCGCTTGACAATAATCCGATAAATCAATAGAGTGCCGCCTATTGCATTGCGGCATCCTGCATTCGGACAGACTTCGTCCGAGTCGTCCGACCGGAAACATGCCCGCAGTGCCACGAGCCGATTCCGGGCTCGTTCTTCCAATGCCCACCACGGGCCGTCTGGTCCGTTCGCAGCAAGCCGGCCGGTGCCGGTGCAGGCAGGCAAGCCCGCGCATGGCACCCACGAGGGGGCCGAGGCGCGGCTCGCGGGGCGCGTGATCTGGAAAGGAGGAAACATCATGCGAGTCTTCCGATTCATCAGAATGCTCAGGGAAACGGCTGCGATCCTGGCTCACGTGGCGCACGGCGGACTGCTGGCCGGCGGACTGCTGGCCGGCATCCTGGCTGCCGGGCATTTCTCGGGGGCATTGAAACTCGAACCCGTGCGCGATGCCGCGCACAGCGTCTATGCCGCAGCGAACGCGTACTTGCCGGGCGGCCCTGAAGTGTCGTTGCAGGACGCGCTCGACCGGCCTGGGAACGGCGAGTCGGCGCCGCCGTCTGCCGCCAGAAGCGGCCTGGTGGACTACCTGGCGAAGCGCTATCGCGTGGCGGCCGTGGCAATCGAGCCGCTGGTCGATGCCGCCCACGAGGCCGGCGCCCGGGTCGGCGTCGATCCGCTGCTGATCGTCGCGGTGATGGGGATCGAATCCGGTTTCAACCCGTTCGCGGAGAGCCCGGTCGGCGCGCGGGGTCTGATGCAGATCGTCCCGCGCTTTCACCAGGACAAGCTGGACCGAAACGGCGCGGACGAGCGCGCCTTTCTCGATCCGCTGACCAACATCCTGGTCGGGACTCGTGTGCTGAAGGAGTCGATTCGGCGCGCCGGGGGCCTGGAAGCGGGTCTGCAGCAATACGCCGGGGCGGCCGGCGATGCCGACGGCAAGTATGCGAGCAAGGTCATCGCAGAGCGCCAGCGTCTGGAACGGGCGATGCGCAGGGGTGCCTGATCCCGCACGTGGCGCAGCGCGGCGTTTCATCGCGCATCAGTACAGTAGCGTTTACTGATGCTATCATCGCCCTCACCGTAACCAGCAGGGGAGAGGTGACATGAAACGCGTCATTGCGGTATTCGCGGCGATCGTCTGCGCGGGGGTGGTCTCGGCGGCGGACCCTTCGGTCTCGCTGCGCAAGGTCAAGGGTCAGTTCGACGACGTCAAGGAGGCGGTCGTACACGCGATCGAATCCAGGGGACTGGTGATCGACTACACGGCCAACGTCGGGGCGATGCTGGAACGCACGGGCAAGGATCTCGGCGCGACGAAGAAGATCTACGAGCAGGCTCAGGTGCTGGAATTCTGCAGCGCGAAGGCCTCGCGCGACATGGCGGAAGCCGATCCCCGCAACCTGGTCTATTGTCCG
>JBBIUI010000059.1:0-14254 GCA_037440385.1 Rhodocyclales bacterium
CGCGCAGCCCGCGCCGGCGCTCGCCGCGGCGGACACCGCGGACGATTACGAGCCGGTCTGGGTCGATACGCCGGAGTGCACGAGCTGCGACGAATGCATCGGGATCGCGCCGAAGGTGTTCGCCTACGACGAGCAGGAGCATGCGCACGTCATCGATGCGAAGGGTGCGCGCTTCGCCGACATCGTCAAGGCCGCGGAGAAGTGCACCGCCGGCTGCATCCATCCCGGCACCCCGTGGAGCCGCAGCGAACCGGGTGTCGACAAACTCGCCGCGCGCGCGGCGAAATACAACTGACGCTGCCGCATGAAGCTGCTGTCCTATTTCCGCGGCGAGACCTTCGCGCGCGGCATCCATCCCCCGGCGCACAAGGACACGGCCGCACGCGCGATCCGCCGGCTGCCGTTCGCGCCGCGCCTGACGGTGCCGCTGTCGCAGCACATCGGCAAGCCTTCGAAGCCGCTGGTGCGCGTGGGCGAGGAGGTGGTGCGCGGCCAGCCGATCGCGGCCGCCGACGGCTGGCTGTCGGTGCCCCAGCATGCGCCGGCCACCGGAGTGGTCGAGGCGATCGGCCTGCGTCCCGGCGTGCGCGGCGCCTGGGTCGATTCCATCGTCATCCGCGTGCATCAGGGCTCGACTCAGGAGGTTGTGTGGCGGGAGCCGCGCGCGCTCGACACGGCGGGCGAGATCATCGCCGCGATCCAGGCGAGCGGCATGGTCGGACTGGGCGGAGCCGCCTTTCCGAGTCACGCCAAGCTCGCGGTGCCCAAGGACGCCAGCGTGCAGGCGCTGGTGGTCAATGGCTGCGAGTGCGAACCGTATCTGACCTGCGACGCCCGTGTGATGGTCGAGCAGGCCGCAGACCTGATCGCGGGAATCGGCTACGCGATGCGCGCGGCCGGCGCGCCGATGGCCGTGATCGGCGTCGAGGACAACAAGCCCGATGCGGTCGCGGCGATCCGCCGCGTGCTGCCGGATGACGAAAGCATCGCGATCGAGGCCGTTCCCACGAAGTATCCGCAGGGCTCGGAGAAGATGCTGATCATCGCGCTGTTCGGCGTCGAGGTGCCCTCGGGCGCGCTGCCGATCTCGCTCGGCCTGGTCGTCAACAACGTCGGTACGCTCGCCGCGCTGGGCAGGCTGCTGCCCGCCGGCGAAGGGCTGATCGAGCGCGTGGTCACCGTTGCCGGGCCCGGAGTCGAACGGCCGGGCGATTACCGCATTCCGATCGGCACGCCGCTTTCCTTCGTGCTCGAGTTCGCCGGCGCGCGCGCGATCCCGCGCGAGGTCGTGCTGGGCGGGCCGATGATGGGCCAGGCGGCCGCCGCGCTCGACGCTCCCGTCGTCAAAGGCGTGTCCGGCGTGCTGGTATTCCCGGCGCGGGAACGCGCCGGCGGCTCGCCTCGGCGGACCTACCCGTGCATCAAGTGCGGGGAGTGCGTCGAGTCCTGTCCGATGGGGCTGAATCCGTCGGCGCTCGGCATGCTCGCAGGGCGGCGCGAATACGAGCGGATGGCGGCCGAGCTGCATCTGGGCGATTGCTTCGAGTGCGGCTGCTGCACCTACGTGTGCCCGTCGAACATCCCGCTGGTGCAGCAGTTCCGCGTGGCCAAGCAGGTCCTGCGCGAGAAGGTTGCGGCCTGATGGCGGATCCGGCCACGGAAATCCGCACCGCGCCGCATGTGCGCAGCGCGCGCAGCGTCGAGCAGATCATGCGCAACGTGGCCGGCTCGCTGGTGCCGGTGTGCGCCTTCTTCGTCTATCAGTACGGCATCTCGGCGGCGGCCTCGATCCTGGTGGTGACGGCCTCGTGCCTGGCGGCGGAACGGCTGTTCGTCCGCACCGGCAGCCAGGCGGGCGATCTGGCGGACTTCAGCGCCACCATCACGGGAATGCTTCTGGCATTGACGTTGCCGCCGGGTTTTCCGCTGTGGATGGGTGCGGTCGCGGGCTTCACCGCGATCGGGCTGGGCAAGGCGCTGTTCGGCGGCATCGGCTGCAACGTGTTCAATCCCGCGCTCGTCGGGCGCGCGTTCGTGCAGGCGGCCTTTCCGCTCGCCATCGCCACCTACACGCCCTCGCTGCTGCCGGGGCGATTCACCGATTTCATTCCGTCCTCGCTCGCGGCGCCGCTGATGAGTCCGGCCGACGCCGGTGCCTGGCTGCAGGCGATGCGCTTCGACGCGTGGGCCGGTGCGACGCCGCTGGCGAAGTGGAAGTTCGAGGGCAGCGTCGCCTCCGCGTGGGATCTGATGACTTCGGCATCGGGCCACATGGCAGTGGGCCCCTCGCCCGTGCTCGTGCTCGCGTGCGGCGCCTATCTGGCGGCGCGCCGCTTCATGGACTGGCGCATCCCGGCGGCGGTGCTCGGTGCCGCGGGACTGACCGCGTCGGTGCTGTTCGCGATCGATCCGGTGCGCTACCCGGATCCATTCTTCATGCTGTTCTCCGGCGGGCTCGTGCTGGGCGCGGTGTACATGGCGAGCGACATGGCGACCTCGCCGGTGACCCCGCGCGGAATGTGGATCTACGGCGCGCTGATCGGGCTGGCGACCGTGACGATCCGCTACTACGCCGGCCTGCCGGAGGGCGTGATGTACGCGATCCTGCTGGGCAATGCCGCCACCCCGCTGATCGAGCGCTACACGCAGCCGACGCCCTACGGCAAGGGCGCACCGGGGCGCGCGCGCCGCGCCGCGTCCTACACGCTGCACCCGCGCTACATCTCGCGCGAGGGCGACGTGGCGGGCAGGGGCAAGCGATGACGAGCGCACCGCTCGCCTCGCCCGAGTCCGGCTCCACGGCGGCGATGATCCGCACGCTGGGCATCGTGGCCACGGTGTGCGGCGTCATCATCGTGGCGGCCTACCAGTCGAGCTTCGACGCGGTGGCGCGCAACAAGCGCGTCGCGCTCGAACGGGCGGTGTTCCAGGTGATCCCGAGTGCGCGCACGATCGAGCCCTACCTCGCGCTGCCCTCGGGCGGCATCGCGCCGGCGCCGCGGGATGCGGCTGCGCAGGGGGCGCTGCGCTTCTACGCCGCTTACGAGGCCGGCGGCGCGCTGGCGGGCATCGCGGCGGAGGGTGCCGCACGCGGCTATGCGGACACGGTGCGCGTACTCTACGCGTGGGTGCCGGGCTGCGCGTGCATCACCGGGCTGGGCATCGTGTCGATGCGCGAGACGCCAGGCATCGGCACGAGGATCCTGACGGACCGCGAGTTCCTCGCGAATTTCCAGGCGCTCGACGTGCGCCTGAACCGCGAGCTGACCGGGCTGGCGAACGCCGTGAAGACGGTCAAGCACGGCACCAAGACGCATGCCTGGCAGATCGACGCGATCTCCGGTGCGACGGTGACTTCGCGCGCGGTCGGCGCCGCCATCGATGCCGGCGCGCAGCGCCTGCTGCCCAGGCTCGCGCCGCAAGTCGACAAGCTGAGGAGCAGACCGTGACCGAACTTCCGATGGCGGACGCACAGGGCGGCTGGGACGAATTCATCGAGGGGCTGTGGCGCAGAAACCCGACCTTCGTCATGGTGCTGGGGATGTGCCCGACGCTCGCGGTGAGCGTCTCCGCGATCAATGCGCTGAGCATGGGGCTCGCGACGACCTTCGTGCTCGTGTGCTCCTGCGGGCTGGTTTCGCTGATGCGGCGCACGGTGCCGAAGGAGGTGCGGATCGCGACCTATGTCGTCATCATTGCGACCTTCGTGACCGTGGTCGACTATGCGATCCAGGCGCTGAGCCTCGCGCTGTACGAGGCGCTGGGCGCCTTCATCCAGCTCATCGTCGTCAATTGCATCATCCTCGGACGGGCCGAGGCGCACGCGTCCCGGCGGCCGCCGGCCCCGGCGATGCTCAATGCGTGTGGCATGGGCCTGGGGTTCACGCTCGGGCTGCTCGCGCTCGGTTCCGTGCGCGAGATCCTGGGCGCCGGCATGCTGTTCGGGTTGCCGCTGTTCGGGCCCGACTTCCAGCCCTGGGTCGTGATGGTGCTGCCGCCCGGAGGCTTTTTCGTGCTCGGCGGCTGGTTGCTGCTGTTCGCGTGGGTGCGCCGCCGTCGCGGCGGTGCACCCCTCGTCGCGGAGTGTCACGTCCATGGCACCTGAATCGGCCGCGCAGATCTTCGTCTCGACGGTGCTCGCCAACAACTTCGTGCTGGCGATGTTCCTCGGCCTGTGTCCCTTCCTCGGCGTGTCGAACAAGCTGGAAACGGCGGCGCCGATGGGCGCCGCGACGACCTTCGTGATGCTGGTCGCCTCGCTGTGCGCCTACGGGCTGAATCTCGCGCTCGGCGCGCTGCACCTGGAGTTCCTGCGGCTGATCGCCTACATCGTCGTGATCGCCTCGTCGGTGCAACTGGTGGAGATGGTGGTCAGGAAACATTCTCCGGCGCTGTTTCGCGCGCTCGGCATCTACCTGCCGCTGATCACCACCAACTGCGCGGTGCTCGGCGTGGCGCTGTTCCAGACCGCGCGCGAATACGATTTCGTGCAATCGCTCGCGTTCAGCCTGGGGGGCGGCGCCGGCTTCACGCTCGCGCTCGTGCTGATGGCCGGCCTGCGCGAGCGGCTGCAACTGGCGAGCGTGCCGCAGGTCGTGCAGGGCGTTCCGCTGGCGCTGATGCTGGCCGGCCTGCTGTCGCTCGCGTTCATGGGATTCGCCGGAATGGGCGGCTGACATGGCGAACTATGCGATTACCATTGCCGCTGTCGCTGCGCTGCTCGCGGGCTGGGTCGCGGTGCAGGCCGCCTACCGCCGCTTCGCGCGCCGCCATCCGCAGCACGGGGCTTGCCGCGACGAGCAGGCGGGCGGTTGCGGCGCCTGCGCCAGTCCGCATTCGTGTACCGCAGACCTCCGGCCGGGCGCGCCCTCGGACGCGGCGCAGTGCGCCCGGCACCGCGCGGCGCCTCACAATCCGTAGCAGCGCAGCTTGCGGTACAGCGTGCGTTCGCTGATGCCCAGTGCGTCCGCGGCACGCCTGCGGTGGCCGCCGTGGCGATCGAGCAGGTCGCGGATCTGCTCCCGTTCCAGGTCCCTCAGGCGCTGCGGGCGAGCCGCGGCCTCGGGTTCGCGCGGCACGGCCGCCGGCGGTGCCGCCACGTGCGTCCGCGGGCCGCGCAGGCGAATGTGCGCCGCGCGGATCAAGCCGCTCGTCGAAAGGGCCGCCGCGTTCGACAGGATGTTGCGCAGCTCGCGCACGTTGCCCGGAAAGTCGTAGTCCATCAGCAGTGCGCACGCATCGCGTCCCAGGCGGTAGGCGCGGCCGCTTTGTGCCGACAGCCGGTCGAGCAGGAAACGCGCCAGTTCCGGGATGTCCTCGCGGCGCTCGCGCAGCGTCGGCAGTACGACGTCGAGTCCGGCCACGCGGTAATACAGGTCCTGCCGGAAGCGGCCGCGATCGACCAGTTCGAGCAGATCGCGATTGGTGGCGGATACGAGCCGCGCATCCGCCTTTCGATTTCCGCCGCCGCCGAGCCGGCGAAACTCGCCGGATTCGAGCGCGCGCAGCAGCTTGGGCTGCATCGGCAGCGGGATGTCGCCGACTTCGTCCAGGAACAGCGTGCCGCCATGGGCCTGCTCGAGGAAACCGGTCTTGCGCCCGAGGCAGCCCGTGAAGGCCCCTTTCTCGTAGCCGAAGAACTCGGCCTCGAACATCGTTTCGGGGATCGCTGCGCAGTTGACCGCGATGAGCGGCCCCGCGGCGCGCGACGAGCGCTCGTGCACGAATTGCGCGGCGAGTTCCTTGCCCACCCCGGATTCGCCGTACAGCAGGATGGGCGCCTCGGACTCCGCCAGCCGCGCGAGCTTGTCGATGCATTTCAGGAACGGGGCCGAATGGCCGACCATGCGCAGGTCCGCGCAGCCCAGCGCCTCGGACGGGCCGATCGGCGAGATCAGCTCGCCCAGATACAGGCTGCCGTCGGCGCCGTGCACCGGATAGCCCTTGAGACGCACTCGTTCGACCTGGTTGTGCGGATCGTAATGCACATGCACGACCTCGCACGTCTGCCCGCTCGAGAACACCTGACGATGCGGGCACACCTCGCCGTGCTCGAAACAGGGCCTGGCGGAATGATGGGAGACCTCGTGGCAGCGCCTGCCGACCACTTCGTCCGGCGCGATGTCGTGGCTCGCGCAATAGGCCGAGTTGGCCGCGACGATGCGGTAATCGGAGTCGATCAGCACGAAGGGCGCATCGTGCGTGTCGATCAGCGACAGCGGATTCATGGCGACGCGGTCATTCATGTCAAACCTTTGTCATGACAATACGGCAGCAAGCATACGCGCACGAACGCGCGCAGCGCAAGCGCCCACGGCCATTCGCAGTCGTCGGCGGCCTTCCGGGCACTGCTGACATCGTGACAGCACGGCGCGGCCGGAAATCATCGAACGTCCTGGAATCAGCGACTTGGTTTGCTGGTACGTTGTTTGCTCCAGATCCGATGCTGCAGGTTTGACCGGAGGATCGCTCTGGCCGGAGCCATCGCATGGCCGACATCGTGATCATGGGTGCGGGAATAGGCGGCATGTCCTGCGCCTACGAGATGCGCGAAGCCGCGCGTGCGGGCGACAAGGTGACGGTCGTGTCGGACTCGCCGACGTTCCAGTTCACGCCGTCGAATCCGTGGGTCGCCGTCAACTGGCGCAGCCGCGAGGACATCACGCTCGCGGTGGCACCGCTGCTCGAGAAGAAGGGCATCGTGTTTACTCCGGCCGGGGTCAGGCGCGTCGATCCCGGCGCGAACCGGCTCGAACTGGCCGATGGCAGCACCCTGCCCTACGATTATCTGGTCATCGCGACGGGGCCGAGGCTCGCATTCGAAGAAGTCGAGGGCATGGGGCCGGACGGGCACACGCACTCGGTCTGCCAGGTCGCCCACGCGGAGCGCACGGGCCGAGCCTGGGAGAAATTCGTCGAGGCGCCCGGCCCGGTGGTGGTGGGCGCCGTCCAGGGCGCGTCGTGCTTCGGCCCGGCCTATGAGTTCGCTTTCATCATGGATGCCGACCTGCGCCGGCGCCGGTTGCGCAACAAGGTGCCGATGACCTTCGTCACCTCCGAACCCTATGTCGGGCATCTCGGTCTGGGCGGGGTCGGCGACTCCAGACACCTGATGGAGTCCGCGATGCGCGAGCGTCACATCCGGTGGATCTGCAATGCGCGGGTCGGGCGCGTGGAAGCGGGGAAGATGTTCGTGACCGAGCACGACGAGGACGGCCGCGTGAAGCGCGAGCACGAACTGCCGTTCGATTTCTCGATGCTGCTGCCGGCGTTCAAGGGCGTGGATGCGGTGTTCGGCGTGCAGGGCCTGACGAATCCGCGTGGCTTCGTGCTGATCGACGACTTCCAGCGCAACCCGAAGTACCCGAACGTGTATGCCGTCGGCGTATGCGTGGCGATACCGCCGGTGGAACCGACCCCGGTGCCGACCGGCGCGCCCAAGACCGGCTACATGATCGAGACGATGGTCACCGCCACCGTGCACAACATCCGCGCCGCGCTCGATGGCCAGCCGCCGTCGCGCAAGGCGACATGGAACGCGCTGTGCCTGGCCGACTTCGGCGACACCGGCGCCGCGTTCGTCGCGCTGCCGCAGATACCGCCGCGCAACGTCAATTGGTTCAAGCAGGGCAAGTGGGTGCATCTGGCCAAGATCGCGTTCGAGAAATATTTCTTGCGCAAGATGAGGAAGGGCAGCACGGATCCGATCTACGAGAAATACCTGCTCGGCGTGCTGGGCATCAAGAAGCTGCAATGAATCGGGAGTCGTACCGGGGCGGCAGGTTCGCCGTCCGTTTTCAGCCAAACTGCAAGGAGGGGAACCATGAGTGATCGCATCAATCGTCGTGATTTTCTGAAAATGAGCGGTGCCGCGGTGGCCGGTGGTGCGACCGTCGCGGCGACCGGCACTGCCGTGGCCGCAACGAGCTCCATCGCGGCCGGTGTCAAAGCGGCGCTGCCCAAGGCCAAGGGCCCGCGCCTGGTGATCGTGGGCGGCGGCACCTCGGGGCTGACCATCGCGAAGGCGGCGAAGAAGGAGTATCCGAAGTTCGACGTCGTGCTGGTGGAAAAGCGCGACATGTACTCGTCGTGCTTTTCCAGCAACCTGTGGTACGCGGGACTGATCAACCTCGAATTCCTCGCCGACCACAGCTTCCTCGACGCCGCGCGCAACAATCATTACATCTACTTCAATGCGACCGCGACCGGGCTGGATCGGGCCGCACGCAAGCTCATCACGAGCGAAGGCGAGATCGACTATGACTTCCTGGTCGTCGCACCGGGCATCTCGTACGACTACGGCCGCATCGCGGTGAAGGACGAGGAGACGATCGATGCGCTTCGCACCACGTATCCGGGCGGATTCATCTCCCCAACCGAGCACGTGACGATCCGGCGCAAGGTGCAGGAGTTCGAGGGCGGCGTGTTCGTGCAGTACGTGCCCTCGGGAAATTACCGCTGTCTGCCCGGGCCCTACGAGCGCGCCTGCATGATCGCCGCGCACATCAAGAAGAACAAGCTCAAGGGCAAGGTGCTGGTGCTCGACGCCAATCCGGAAATCACGATCAAGAAGGAAGGTTTCCACGCTGCGTTCAACGAGCTCTACAAGGGCATCGTCGAATACAAGTCCGGAAGCGCGATCACCGGCGTCGATCTGGGCAAGAAGATGCTGAAGACCGAGTTCGACAGCTACCACTTCGATGACGCGTCGATCTATCCGGGCGTGCGTGCCTCCACGCTGATCGAGCAGCTCGGGCTGATGGATCCGAAGAGCCCGCAGAAAGAGGCGATGATCAGCCAGACGAAGTACAACCTGATCGGCGACGAGCGCGTGTATGTGACCGGAGACTCGCGTCCCCATCCGTATTCCAAGAGCGCGAATACCGCCAACACCGAAGGCAAGTATGTCGCCAAGGTACTGGCCGCGCGCGCCCAGGGCAAGGACATCACCTGGTACAGTCCGCGCACGGTGTGCTACTCGATGGTGAGCGCCGCTCCGATGGAGGCGATCGGTGTGGATGCCGGCTATGTCCTGAACAAGGAGGGCACCGCGGTGGCAGGCTTCTCGCCCGACACCAAGCTGTTCGAGAAGCGCAACGCGGCCATGGGCAAGACCACGCTCGAGTGGGCACGCGGCATGTACCGCGCGATGTTCGAAGGCTGATCGACCGTTCGGCCGCCGCCATCGGCCGGCGGCGGCCTCCTCCGGAGAAATTCATGGACCGACGCAGGTTCGTCAAGATTTGCGGCGGCAGCGCCGCGATGCTCGCTGCCGGGCTGCGCACCGCGCGTGCGCAGCCCTATGTCGACTTTCCCAAGGTTCGGCTGACCGATGCGGCAGGCGTACCGCTGAAGGCCGCGGCGCTCAAGACCGAGGAAGCCTACGTTTTCCACTTTCCGTACCGAAGCTTCCCCTGTTTCCTGATCAATCTGGGCAAACCGGCCGGAGCAGCCCGGGAAATGAGCTCGGAAGCGGGCAGCTACCAGTGGCCGGGCGCGGTCGGCAAGGACGGAAACATCGTCGCCTATTCGGCGGTGTGCACGCACGAGCTCAGTTATCCGAGCAAGGAAGGAAGCGAAATCCGCTACTCCGCGACCCCCAGTCCGCTGGCCGAAAAACCGGGCATGATCATCTGCTGTGCCCATGACAGTGTCTTCGATCCGGCGGCCGGCGCGCCGCGGCTGCACGGTGAGGCGCGTGATCCGCTGCTGCCGGTGCGCCTCGAATACGACGCCGCGCAGGATGCCCTGTACGCGACCGGGCTCGCAGGCGTTCAATTGGTCGAACGATTCTTCAGGAATTACCGGCGCCAGCTCATCGCCGAGTACGGCGCCGGTGTCTACAAGGAACCGATCGGAGCAAGCTCTCAGGCCGTGATCCTGAGCGAATATGCCGGCGGTTCGGTAAGCACCTGCTAGAGAACCTGCGAACGAGTCCCGCATGGCTGCGCCGCGGCCCTACGGGATGGGCGGCGGTCGGCGCCGTCGACACGGCGCGGGCGGTTTCGCTTACCATCGGCGGCGATGAGCCTGCCGCTGTCCGGACAACTCGATCTGCCGCTCCGATTGCCGCCCCCGCGCGAGGGCGAACCGCGCAGGATCGTGCTCGGGTGCACGGTGCTCGACTATGTGCTCGTGCGAGGCACCCGCCGCACGATCGGGCTGTCGATCGACCAGCGCGGCCTGCGGGTCGGCGCGCCGCGCTCGGTGCCGCTGCGCGACATCGAGGATTTCATCCGCAGCAATGCCGCGTGGGTCTCCGGCAAGCTGCGCGCGTGGCAACGGGCGGGTGCGTGCTCGCGCGTCGCGGTGTGCGATGGCAGCGTCATCCCGGTGCTCGGCCGCGGCTGGACGCTGCGTCTGACGCGGGCCGACGACGCGGTGCGTTGGGACGATCCGTCCGCCGTGCTGACGCTGGGTGCGTCGGGAGCGCCGCGCGAGGCGCTCACCGGCGCGCTGAAGGTGCGCGCGCTCGATGTCTTTCGCCGCCGGGCCGAGGTGTTCGCCGCGCTGCTGCCGGTCGCGCCGCCGCACATCGCGCTGTCGGCTGCGCACACGCGCTGGGGAAGCTGCAACGCGCGCACCGGTGTGCGGCTGAACTGGCGGCTCGTGCATCTGCCGCTCGAGCTGATCGATTATGTCGTCGCGCACGAGCTCGCCCACCTGCGCGAGATGAACCATTCGGCGCGTTTCTGGGCACTGGTGGAGCGCATGACGCCGGGATGCCGGGCGCTGCGCGCCGAGCTGAACGAGCGCGCGCTTCGCCTGCCGCGATTCTGAAAGGACGGGACACGATGCGGATCCTCCATACGATGCTGCGCGTCGGCGATCTCGACCGGTCGATGAGCTTCTATACGGAAGTGCTGGGCATGCGGCTGCTGCGCCGCCGGGAGGTTCCGGAAGGCCGGTACACGCTCGCCTTCCTCGGCTATCAGGACGAGTCGGACGGCGCGGCGCTCGAGCTGACCTGGAACTGGGGCGTGGATCGCTACGAACTCGGCGACGGCTACGGCCACGTCGCGATCGAGGTCGAGGATGCCCGCGCGGCCTGCGACGAGATCCGCCGGCGCGGGGGCACCGTCACGCGGGAGGCCGGCCCGGTGAAATTCGGCAGCACGGTCATCGCGTTCGTCCAGGATCCCGACGGCTACAAGATCGAGCTGATCGAGCACAAGGCTTGCTGACCCAGCAGGAGCGCGAAGCGCCGTGCGGATCCCGAAACTGCACGAGATCTCCCTGCGCGACCTGCTCGCGGTGGGCGTGCCGTCGCTGCTGCTGGTGGTCGCGGGCTTCTGGATCGCCGCACAGTTCATCAAGCCGGCGCCGCCGTCGCGGATCGCCTTCGCGAGCGGGCCGGCAGGCAGCTCCTACCAGCAGGTTGCCGCGCGCTACCGGCAGGTGCTCGAACGCTACGGCATCACGCTGGTGGAGCGACCCACGGCGGGCGCGACCGAGAACCTCAAGCTGCTGCTCGATCCGCGGGCGCGGGTGGATGCCGCCTTCGTGCAGGGCGGCAGCGCCGACGACACGAGCGGGATGCCGCTGCGCTCGCTGGGGGCGGCGTATTACGAACCGCTGTGGGTGTTCTACCGCGGCGCTCCGGGGCTGAAGCGGCTCGACGATCTCGCCGGAAAGCGGCTCGCGATCGGCCCCGAGGGCAGCGGCACGCGCAAGCTGGCACTGGAGCTGCTGCGTGCGCACGGCATGGCAGGTGCTCGCGCGCATCTGCTGCCGTTCGCCGGCCTCGAGGCGGTCGACGCGCTCAGGCGCGGGCTGGTCGACGCGGTCTTCGTCGTCGGCGCGCTGGAGTCTGCCGAGGTCTGGCTGCTGATGCACGCGGAAGGCATCTCGTTGCTGAGCTTCGCCCAGGCAGACGCCTATGTGCGCCGCTACGACTATCTGTCTGCGCTGACGCTCCCGCATGGCGTGGTCAGTTTCACACGCAACCTGCCGCCGCGAGACATCCGGCTGATCGCGCCGCTGGCCAACGTGGTGGTGCGCGAGGACATCCACCCGGCGCTGGTCGATCTGCTGCTGCAGGCGATGGTCGAGGTCGATCGCGAGCCGAACGTACTCTCGCGCGCGGGAGAGTTCCCGGCGCCGCGTGGCGCCGAGTTCGCGCTGAACGATCGCGCGCAACGATACTACCGTTCCGGCCCGCCGTTCCTGCAGCGTTATCTGCCGTTCTGGGCCGCCAACCTCGTCGACCGGATGCTGATCCTGCTGCTGCCGGCGGTCGCGCTGCTGGTGCCGCTGTTCCGGATCGGCCCGCAGCTGTATAGCTGGCGTGTGCGCTCGCGGGTGTATCGCTGGTATGGAGAGCTGAAGTACCTCGAGCTGCAGGCGGCGAGCGACCCCGCCGCCCGAAGTCGCGAACAATGGCTGGAGCAGATCCAGCGCATCGAGGACGAGGTCAATCGCATCCGCACCCCGCTGGCGTTCGCGGACTTCGTCTATACGTTGAGGCTGCACATCGCCTTCGTGCGCGAGCGCCTGATCGCGCTGCTCGCCCGGCCCGCGGAGCTCACCGAAGGGCACACCGAATGAAAGACATCGAGCAGCTCAAGCTGGCATTGCGCCGTTTCGCCGAGGAGCGGGATTGGCAGCCCTTCCACTCGCCGAAAAACCTGTCGACGGCGCTGCTGGTCGAGGCGGCCGAGGTGGCCGAGCATTTCCAGTGGCTGACGCAGGCGCAGAGTGCGGCGCTGTCAGCGGACAAGCAGGCCGAGGTTGCGCTCGAACTCGCGGACGTGCTGATCTATCTGGTGCGGCTCGCCGACCGGCTGGGCATCGATCTGCTGGAGTCCGCCTCGCGCAAGCTCGCGATCAACGAGCGCAGATATCCCGCCGAGCGGGTGCGCGGCAGCGCGCGCAAATACGACGAATACCGGTAGCGCGGCTACTTCGCAGCCGCGCTGCGTTTTGCGCGCTCGATCGCCTGGTAGCGCTCGCGATCCGCGGCCAGGATCTTCTCGCGCTGCTCCTCGGTGAGCGGTGCGCCGCGCGCGCGTTCGAGCGCGGGCAGCACCGCGAGCTTCGGCGCAACGTCGCGCCCGTCGGCCGGAACCCAGCGCCGGATCTTGGCCGCCGGCACGCCGGAGATCGCGGCGACCTGGTCGACGAAATGCTGCTGGGCGTTCTTGATCTCGTTCTTGAGCCACGCGGCCTGGCGAGGGTTCTGGCTCTGCGCGCCGACAGGTGCCGCCGCGGTCAGCGCGATCGCCGTCGCGAGGATCCAGCCGTGAACCGTCCGCATCTTCATGTCCCGCTTCGCTGCGTCCGCCGAGCCGTCCTCATGGCAGCAGCACCGTCGATCCGGTCGTCCTGCGCGCCTCCAGGTCGGCCTGCGCGCGTGCCGCCTCGCGCAGCGGATAGGTCTGGTTGACCTCGATCCTGACCCGGCCCGAACCGACGATGCCGAACAGCTCCGAGGCCATCGCCAGCAGGCTGGCGCGCTTCGCGATGTAGGTGAATAGCGTCGGGCGCGTCAGGAACAGCGAGCCTTTCCTGGCGAGCTCTCCGGTGTCGAAGGACGACACCGGTCCCGAGGCCGAGCCGAACAGCACCATCATGCCGAGCGGGCGCAGGCACTCGAGCGAACCCATGAAGGTGTCCTTGCCGACCGAGTCGTAGACCACCGCGACTCCCGCCCCGCCGGTGATCTGCCGCACCCGGTCGACGAAATTCTCGCGCTTGTAGACGATCGTGTGATCGCAGCCGTGCGCTCGCGCAGCCGCGGCTTTCTCGTCCGAACCGACGGTGCCGATCACGATGGCGCCGAGCGCCTTCGCCCACTGGCATGCGATCAGTCCCACGCCGCCGGCGGCCGCGTGGATCAGGATCGCATCGCCGGGCTGCACGCGGTAGGTGCGCCGCAGCAGGTATTGCGCCGTGAGCCCCTTGAGCATCATCGCGCCGGCCTGTTCGAAGGGGATCGAATCGGGCAGCTTGACCAGCCGGTCGGCGGGCATCAGCCGCGCCTCGGCGTAGGCGCCGATCGGGCCGCCCGCGTAGGCGACGCGATCGCCGGGGGCGATGTCGCCGACATCGGCTCCCACCGCCTCGACGACGCCCGCGCCTTCCATTCCGATTCCGGAGGGCAGCGGCACCGGGTACAGCCCGCTGCGGTGGTAGATGTCGAGGAAGTTCAGTCCGCACGCATGCTGGCGGATGCGCACCTCGCCGGCTGCCGGGCTGCCCACTTCGACCGATGTCCATTCGAGGACTTCCGGGCCCCGGTCCGGGAAAAGCGTAT
>JBBIUI010000060.1:0-14202 GCA_037440385.1 Rhodocyclales bacterium
CACCAGTGATGTTGACGGTGTGCGTGTCGGTGCGCGACGACGGCTGCGGTTTCGATCCGCAGCGGCTGCCCGCCGGCTCGGGCAGCGGGCTCACCGGCATGGCCGAGCGCGTGCGTGCGCTCGACGGGGAAATCCGGGTGATGTC
This sequence comes from Rhodocyclales bacterium, assembly GCA_037440385.1. GTDB lineage: Bacteria > Pseudomonadota > Gammaproteobacteria > Burkholderiales > Rhodocyclaceae > CG2-30-68-42. The sequence goes on from JBBIUI010000060.1 coordinate 146, forward strand.
GGTACCCGGTCGGGGAACCGAGGTGCGCGCCTGCGTGCCGCTGCATGCGCGCGGTGGCTGAGCGGCGGCTGGCAGGCCGGGACATTTTCGGGAGGCTGGACGATGAAGCCGATACGCGTGCTGCTCGCGGATGACCACAGGCTGGTGCGCGCGGGACTGCGCGCGCTGATCGGCCGGTTCGCCGGTTTCGAGGTCGCCGGCGAAACCGGCGACGGGCGCGAGGCGGTGAAGCTCGCGCGCCAGCTCGCGCCCGAGCTCGTCGTGATGGATCTGTCGATGCCGGGACTGAACGGGCTCGACGCGACCGCGCGCATCGTCAAGGCCGACCCGCATGCCCGCGTCGTGGTGCTGTCGATGCACACGAGCGAGAACTACGTGCTCGATGCGCTTCGCGCCGGCGCCCGCGGCTACGTGATCAAGGACTCGGCACCCGACGAACTGGAGCGGGCGCTGCGCGAGGTCCACGCCGGCAACCGCTATCTGAGCCCTTCGATCTCGCACCATCTGGTCGATGACTATCTGCGGCGGGTGCGCACGGGCGCAGAGCCGCAGCGCGCGGCGCAGCTGCTCACGGCGCGCCAGCGCGAGGTGCTCCAGCTGATCGCCGAGGGACGCTCGACCCGGGAGATCGCCGAGCGGCTGTTCATCAGCGTCAAGACCGTGGAGACCCACCGCGCGCAGATCATGGACCGGCTCGACGTGCGCGACGTCGCCAGCCTGACGCGCTACGCGATCCGGCTCGGACTGGTCGGGCCGGAGCGCTGAGTAGGGGCTTTCTTCAGGCCGAAGTCAGGGCGGGCCCGATGCGCCCGGACGCTCGCGCGGCCGTAGGCTGTGCTCATGAGCGAGACTGCGCACGGTCAGGCGATGAGCGTCGGGAACCGTTGCCGATGCGCGATTGCGGCAGGCGCACGGGCATGAAGGACGACGTCCTCGGTCATGTGCCTGACGGTGCCGGCGCCGGGGTCGAGCGCGCGCTGCGCGAGCGCAACCGCACGCTGCGGGTGCTCTCCCTGTGCAACCGGGCACTGGTCACGGCCGGATGCGAGACCGAGCTGCTCGAGCGGATCTGCGCGATCCTCACGGAGGAAGGCGGCTATCGCGCCGCGTGGGTGGGTGCCGCCAGAGACGATGGATCGACCGTTCCGGTCGCGGCGGCCGGGCTCGCGCCGGGCACGATCGAATCGCTGCAGGTGCGCTGGGACGATACGCCGCAGGCCATGGGCACCAGCGGCACCGCGATCCGCACCCGTGCGCCCGCGCTCAGCCACGAACTGGCAACCGATCCGCGCTACGCGCCGTGGCGCAGCCTGATCGACGCGCATGGCGTGCGTACCTCGATCAGCCTGCCGATGATCCACGGCAGCCACTGCTTCGGGGCGCTGACGCTGTATGCGCAGAATCGAAGCGAGATCGGCACCGGGGAAGCGGGGTTGCTGCGCGAGATGGCCGACGATCTCGCCTACGGCATCGCCGCGCTGCGCGGCGAGCAGGCACGGCGCGACGCGCAGGCCAACCTGCGGCTGTACCAACGTGTGATCGAGTCGAGCAGCAACGCCATCATGCTGACCGACGCGCGCGCCCCCGCTCACCCGATCACCTACGTCAATCCGGCCTTCGAACGTCTGACGGGCCACACCGCCGCCGACGCGATCGGTCGAAATGCCCGTTTCCTGGTGCCGGATCTCGATCAGCCGGGGTTGCGCGAAATCCGGCAGGCGCTGCGCCGGCGCGAATCCGGGCACGCGGTGATCGAGGTCCGTCGCAGGGATGGCAGCCCGGTCTGGTGCGACCTGTCGATCGCCCCGGTGTCGGGCGAGGACTGCGGCGTGACCCACTTCGTCGGCATCTTCGTCGACATCACCGCGCGCGTCGAGCTGGAGCGGGAACTGGCGCACCGGGCGACCCACGATGGGCTCACCGGGCTCGCCAACCGCAATCTGCTGTACGACCGCCTGTCGCATGAACTGGCGCGCGCGCGCCGCGATGGTGGCCGCACTGCCGTGCTCGCGCTCGACCTGGACCGTTTCAAACCGGTCAACGACACGCTCGGTCACGCCGCCGGAGATTTCCTGTTGAAGGAGGTCGCGAACCGGCTGCGCCAAGCGGTGCGCGACGAAGACACCGCGGCCCGGCTCGGTGGGGACGAGTTCGCGCTGGTGGCCTCGGAACTCGGGGCGGGGGACGATGCCGGGCGCGTCGCGGAAAAGATCCTCGCCGCGCTGGCCGAGCCGCTCGTGCTGGAGGGTGAGGAGCTGTCGGTGAGCGCGAGCATCGGCATCGCGCTGTTTCCGGATGACGCCACTACGCCCGAGGAGCTGCTCCGGTGTGCCGACGCGGCCCTGTACCGGGCCAAGGAGGGTGGGCGCAACCACTGGCGCCGTTTCGCGCCCGGGATGTTGCACCTCGCGGACAATCCGCTGCAGCGGGCGGCGACGCTGCGCCGGGCGCTCGAACGCGAAGAGTTCGTGCTGCACTACCAGCCCAAGCTCGACCTGCGATCGGGCGAGATCACCGGTGCGGAGGCGCTGATCCGCTGGTGCGATCCGGCCAGGGGGATGATCGCGCCCGCCGATTTCGTGCCGCTCGCCGAGGACACCGGGCTCATCGTCGGGATCGGGCAGTGGGCGCTGCGCAGCGCATGCCGCCAGCTTCGTGCCTGGCACGAGGCGGGCCTGCCGGCGATCGGCGTGGCGGTCAATGTGTCCGCACGCCAGTTGCGGCAGGAAGCCCTCGTCGCGACGATCGAGGCCGTGCTTTCGCAAACCGGGCTGGAGGCCAAGTATCTGGAACTGGAGCTCACCGAATCGATGGTGATGGAGAACTTCGACACGGCCCTGACGACGATCGGCCGGCTGCGCGCGCTCGGTGTCCGGGTGAGCCTGGACGATTTCGGAACCGGCTACTCCAGCCTGGGCTATCTCAAGCGCTTCCCCGTCGCCAGCCTGAAGATCGACCGCTCCTTCGTGCGCGACATCACCACCGATGCGGATGACGCCGCCGTCGCCCGTGCGGTGATCGCGATGGCCCACAGCCTGCAGTTGCGGGTGGTCGCCGAGGGCGTCGAGACGCACGGGCAGCTTCGCTATCTGAGGCGCCACGGCTGCGACGAGATCCAGGGCTATCTGTTGAGTCGGCCGTTGCCGGCGGCGGACTTCGCGCGGTTTCTGCGCACTGCGGTTCCCGCAGGGCTGGTGCCGCGCGCACAGGACGGACCGGTGCCCACGCTGTTGCTCGTCGATAGCGATCCGGGCGTTGTCCATTCGCTCAGGCGGCTGCTGCGCCGCGACGGCTATCGGATCATCACTGCGACGAGCGCAGCCGAGGGACTCGATCGTCTTGCGGAAAACGAGATCCAGGTGATCATCGCCGAACAGCGCATGCCGGAGATGTCGGGTGCCGAATTTCTGAGCCGGGTGAAAGTGCTGCATCCGGACACGGTGCGTATCGTGCTTTCCGGTTATACCGAACTCCAGTCGGTCACCGATGCGATCAATCGGGGAGCGATCTTCCGTTTCCTGACCAAGCCCTGGGAGGACGATTCGTTGCGCTGCCACGTGCGCGAAGCCTTCCGCGTCCAGGCGACGCTCTCGCGCAGCCCGGGCGCGACACCGGGTCCGGCGCCTGCGGGCGAGTAGCGGCCTGCCGGACTTTTTCCGCGGGGGCCCGACGCGCAGTGTCCGGCGCGTTGCGCGCAAGCCCGCTCGCGCGCGCGGCGCGGGCGGGTCACGCGCCGGACTCGCGCATCCGTTCGGGCGGCGCCTGAACCAGCTCGATCAGCACGCCTTCTCCCGCGACCGGAAACCGTTCGCTGGCCTTCGGGTGAATGAAGCAGATGTCATGGCCGGCGGCTCCCCTGCGGATGCCGCCCGGCGTGAAGCGCACGCCGCGCGCGGCGAGCCAGGCCATCGCCGCGGGCAGGTCGTCGACCCACAGCCCGAAATGGTTCAGCGGCGGCTGGTCGACGCGCGGGCTCGCCTGCGGATCGAGCGGCTGCATCAGATCGATCTCGAACCTCGAAGTCCCTTCGCCGATGACCGCTATGTCCTCGTCGACGTTCTCGCGCGCGCTGACGTAGTTGCCGGCGACGGTCAGTCCCAGCAGGTCGACCCACAGCCGGCGCAGCCGTGACTTGTCCGGCGCGCCGAGCGCGACGTGCTGGATGCCCAGGATCCTGAACGGCCGCTCGCTCGTCATCGTCTCGCTCCCTCGATCGCAGGTCGCCGATTATCGCTTACAAAGGCTTACAAACGCTTACAGCGCGACGGGCCGCCGCGCGCTTCAATGGCGCCGTCTACGTCGAGGGAGTCGGACCATGAACCGAGCGGGGAATGCGGCAAGGATGCTGATCGGATGGTGTGCGCTCGTCAGTGCCGGCCATGCGGCGGCGGACCACCGTCGCGTGGTCGTGCTCGACGGCGAGTACGAACGCGTCGAGCACGCCCACCGGCACCACCACCGCGAACGGCCGGTGGTCGTCGTGCGCGAGGTCATCCGCGAGCCGGTCGTCGTCCGCGAGCGGGTGTACGTGCGCGAGGGCGGGCCGCGTTATTACGGGCCCGATCCCCATGCCGGACCGCGCAGGCCGTCGCGAGGCGCGAGCGGCGGCGACGTGCTGCTCGGCCAGACGCTGGGGGCGGTGACGGGCGGGGTCGTCGGCTCGGCGATCGGGCAGGGACGCGGGCGCACCGCGGCGATGGTCGTGGGCGGTGCCACCGGCGCGCTCGTCGGCGGCAAGTGGGTCGATCCGTGCCAGCCCGATCTGAATGCCGGGCACGTGCTCGGCACCATCGCCGGCGGCGCACTCGGATACCGGCTCGCCTCGGGCGGCGGGCGCAATCCCGCGGCGGCCGCGGGCGCGGCGCTCGGCGCGGTGGTCGGCGGCAACCTGGGCGGGCGTTCGGCCTGCCGCTGAGCCGGCGCGGCGAAGCGCGCCGCGGCCAGGCGGCGCTACAATCCGGGCATCGCCGACCCGGAGGCGCGGATGGATTTTGCAGGGGCGCTGCGCGCCGCGTGGCACAAGAACGACACGCTGCTGTGCGTGGGGCTCGATCCGGATCCGGAGCGTTTCCCCGAAGCGCTGCGCGGTCGTCGCGATTCGATCGCGGAATTCTGCCGTGCGATCGTCGATGCCACCGCGGATCTGGTGTGCGCGTTCAAGCCCCAGATCGCCCACTTCGCGGCGCGGCGGGCCGAAGCCGAGCTCGAAGCGCTGATCGCGTACATCCACGGCCACCATCCCGGCATCCCGGTCATCCTCGACGCCAAGCGCGGGGACGTCGGTTCCACCGCGCAGCAGTACGCGCGAGAGGCGTTCGAGCGCTATGACGCGGACGCGGTGACGGTCAATCCCTGGCTCGGATCCGATTCCATCGAACCCTATCTCGCCTGGCAGGGCCGCGGCGTCGTGGTGCTGTGCCGCACGTCGAACCCGGGCGGCGCCGAGCTGCAATCGCTCGAAGTCGCGGGCGAGCCGCTGTATCTGCACGTGGCGCGTCGCGTCGTGCGGCAATGGAACCGCAACGGCCAGTGCGCGCTGGTGGTCGGTGCGACCTGGCCGAAGGAGATCGCGGCGGTGCGCGCGATCGCGGGCGACATGCCGCTGCTGCTGCCGGGCATCGGGGCCCAGGGCGGGGACATCGAAGCGGCGGTGCGCGCCGGGCGTACCGCGGCGGGGACCGGGCTCGTCATCAATTCGTCTCGCGCGATCCTCTACGCCGGTGCCGGCGAGGACTATGCCCGGGCCGCGAGGCAGGCCGCGCTGCGCACGCGCGAGGCGATCAACCGCTGGCGCTGAGCCGGTTCGCGCGGTAGGCCCAGGCCATCATCGCGAGGCCGGCCACGATCATCGGCGCGGACAGCCACTGTCCCATCGACAGACCCAGTGCGAGCAGGCCGAGGAAGTCGTCGGGCTCGCGCGCGAACTCGGCGATGAAGCGCAGGCAGCCGTAGCCGGCGAGGAACGCACCCGACACCGCGGCGCGCGGGCGCGGCTTCGCGCTGAACCACCACAGCAGCGCGAACAGCGTCACGCCCTCCAGCGCGAACTGGTAGAGCTGCGACGGATGGCGCGGCTGCAGGTCGACGCCGGGAAAGATCATCGCCCACGGTCCGCTCGTCACGCGGCCCGGCAGCTCGCCGTTGATGAAGTTGCCGAGACGGCCCGCGGCGAGCCCCAGCGGAATCAGCGGCGCGACGAAGTCGGTCAGCTCGAACCAGCCGCGCCCCGTCTTGCGGGCGAACAGTGCGATCGCGACCAGCACGCCGAGAAAGCCGCCGTGGAAGGACATGCCGCCCTGCCATACCATCAGCATCTCGGCGGGATGCGCGAAATACCATCCCGGCTTGTAGAACAGGATGTAGCCCAGCCGCCCGCCGAGCACGACGCCGAGCACGCCGTAGAACAGCAGATCGTCGATGTCCCTGGCATCGAACTTCGCGCCCAGGCGGCGCGCGTGCACGCGCCCGAGCCATGCGAACAGCACGAAGCCGACCAGATACATCAGCCCGTACCAGCGGACCGAGAGCGGGCCGAGCGAGAAAGCGACGGGATCGAACTGCGGATGGACGAGCATCGGCTGGAGGATTTTCGCTAGAATGCGATTGTATTCCGGGCCGGCAGCCGCGTCACCGGCCGCTCGCCAGTCCGTTCCCCTGCCGGCGGAGAGCCCCATGCCGAACTACCGATCGAGGACTTCCACCCATGGCCGCAACATGGCCGGAGCGCGCGCGCTGTGGCGTGCGACCGGCGTCGCGGAGGGCGACTTCGGCAAGCCGATCATCGCGGTGGCGAACAGCTTCACGCAGTTCGTCCCCGGACATGTCCACCTGAAGGACCTCGAGCGTGAGCGGGCTCGCGAGATCGAGGCGGCCGGCGGCATCGCCAAGGAATTCGACACGATCGCGATCGACGACGGCATCGCGATGGGCCACGGCGGCATGCTCTATTCGCTGCCTTCGCGCGAGCTGATCGCCGATTCGGTCGAGTACATGGTCAATGCGCACACGGCGGATGCGCTGGTGTGCATCAGCAACTGCGACAAGATCACCCCGGGGATGCTGATGGCGGCCATGCGGCTGAACATCCCGGCGGTGTTCGTCTCGGGCGGGCCGATGGAGGCGGGCAAGGTCGATTGGCGCGGGCAGGCGCGCGCGGTCGATCTGATCGACGCGATGATCGAGGCGGGCGATGCGCGCAACAGCGACGAGGAGGTCGCCGCGATGGAACGCTCCGCGTGCCCGACCTGCGGCTCGTGCTCGGGCATGTTCACGGCCAACTCGATGAACTGCCTGGCCGAGGCGCTCGGCCTCGCACTGCCGGGCAACGGCACGCTGCTCGCCACCCATGCCGATCGCAGGCGTCTGTTCGTCGAGGCGGGGCGAGTGATCGTCGCCGCGGCGAAGGCGTGGTACGAGCGCGACGACGCTTCGGTGCTGCCGCGCTCGATCGCGACACGCGAGGCGTTCGAGAATGCGATGAGCCTCGATGTCGCGATGGGCGGCTCGACCAACACGGTGCTGCATCTGCTGGCGATCGCGCGCGAGGGAGGAGTCGAGTTCACGATGGCCGACATCGACCGCATCTCGCGCCGCGTGCCCTGCCTGTGCAAGGTCGCACCTTCGACCCAGCAATACCACCTGGAGGACGTGCATCGGGCGGGCGGCGTCATGGGCATCCTCGCCGAGCTCGATCGCGCGGGACTCGTCCATGCCGGCGTCGGCACGATCCACGCACCGACGCTCGCCCGCGCGCTGGCGCACTGGGACGTGACGATTACCTCCGATGCGAAGGTGCGCGAGTTCTACCGCGCCGCGCCGGGTGGCGTGCCCACGCAGCAGGCGTTCTCGCAGGATCGCCGCTACGACGAGCCCGATCTCGACCGCGCCGCCGGCTGCATCCGCTCGGTCGAGCATGCCTACAGCCGCGATGGCGGGCTGGCGGTGCTGTACGGCAACATCGCCCGCGAGGGCTGCATCGTCAAGACCGCCGGCGTCGATGCGAGCATCCTGACTTTCACCGGGCGCGCCCGCGTCACCGAGAGCCAGGAAGAGGCCGTCGAAAAGATCCTCGGCGACGAGATCCGGCCCGGCGACGTCGTCGTCGTGCGCTACGAGGGCCCGAGGGGCGGTCCCGGCATGCAGGAAGTATGTCGGAAACCCTGCTACCTCAAGTCCAAGGGCCTGGGCAAGCAGTGCGCGCTGCTCACCGACGGGCGCTTCTCGGGCGGCACCTCGGGACTGTCGATCGGTCACGCCTCGCCCGAAGCGGCAGAGGGAGGCGAGATCGCGCTCGTCGAGGAAGGCGACACGATCGCGATCGACATCCCCGGCCGGCGCATCCACCTCGCGGTGAGCGACGAGGTGCTCGACGCACGCCGCAAGGCGATGCAGGCGCGCGGTGCGGCGGCCTGGAAACCGGCCTCGCGCAACCGCGTCGTGTCGGCGGCGCTCCAGGCCTATGCCGCGATGACCACCAGCGCCGCGAACGGCGCGGTGCGCGACCTGTCGCAGATCGCCCGCCGGTAGGGCAGGCGGCGGCGCGTCAGCCGAGCCAGCCCAGGCGCTGGAACACGGTGGCCAGCCCGAGGAAGATGAAGAATCCGCCGCTGTCGGTGACCGCGGTGATCATCACGCTGGAGCCCACCGCCGGGTCGCCGCCCAGGCGAGCGCGGGCGAGCGGGATGCCCACGCCCATCGTGGCCGCGAGCAGCAGGTTCAGGATCATGGCCAGCGTCATGACGGCGCCCAGCGGCGGACTCGCGTACAGCCACCATGCGATCAGTCCCAGCAGCCCGCCCCAGATGATGCCGTTGAGCAGCGCGACCGCCATCTCCTTGCGGAACAGTGCGCGCGCCTGATCGGCCTGTATCTGGCCGAGCGCCATCGCGCGCACGATCAGCGTGATGGTCTGGTTGCCCGAATTGCCGCCTATGCCCGCCACGATGGGCATCAGCGCCGCGAGCGCGACCAGCTTCTCGATCGAGGACTCGAACGCGCCGATCACGCGCGAGGCGATGAAGGCGGTCACGAGGTTGATCGCCAGCCACGACCAGCGGTTGCGCAGCGAGTGCCACACCGACGCGAAGATGTCCTCCTCCTCGCGCAGGCCGGCCTGAGAGAGCAGCTCGTTGTCGGACTCCTCGCGGATGAAGTCGACCACGGCATCGACGCTGACACGTCCCAGCATGCGATGCTGCGAGTCGACCACCGGAGCCGAGACGAGGTCGTAGCGCTCGAAGGCCTGGGCCGCGGATTCGGCTTCGTCCTCCGGATGCAGCGCGAGCACCTCCGTGCTCATCACCGCCGAGACCTCGGCATCCGGATCGCTGACGAGCAGCCGGTCGAGCGGCAGCGTGCCGCGCAGGTGCTCCTCGCGATCGACGACGAAGAGCTGGTCGGTGTGATCCGGCAGTTCGTCGAAGCGGCGCAGGTAGCGCAGCACCACTTCCAGCGTGACGTCCTCGCGCACCGTGACCATGTCGAAGTCCATCAGCGCGCCGACCGAGTCCTCGGGATAGGACAGCGCCGCGCGAAGCTGCGTGCGCTCCTGCGGATCGAGCGAACGGAACAGATCCTCGACGACTTCCCTGGGCAGGTCCGGTGCGAGGTCGGCGATCTCGTCGGTGTCGAGCTGTCCGGCGGCCGCGACCAGCTCGTTCGGGTCCATCGCCTCGATCAGCGCTTCGCGCACCGCATCCGAGACCTCGAGCAGGATCTCGCCGTCGCGCTCGGCCTTGACCAGATCCCAGACGAACAGCCGCTCGTCGGGAGGAAGCGCCTCGAGGATGTAGGCGACGTCGGCCGGGTGCAGGGCGTCGAGCTTCTTGCGCAGCTCGGCCATGTGCTGGCGTTGCAGCAGCGTCTCGACCTGCTCGTGGCGAGGCATCTCCTGGCGGCGCACGAGTTCCTCGACCGCCTTGTGGCGCGCGAGCAGCGCAAGTACGTCGCGCAGGTGCTGCTGGACGTCCTCGCTCTGCCGGACCGATTCCGCCTCGACCATGGTTGTTTCCCGCGGGCGCAGGACGACAAAGGGCCGATTGTAAGGGTTTTGCCAGTGCGGGATCCGGGTCGGTCCGGCAGCGCGATCGCGCAGGCCGCGACGGCGCCGTCGCCGCGGCAGCGACGCCCGGCGCGAGCGCTTCGGCTATCGCGCGCAGGGCGCCACGCCTGCGGAATTCAGAACCGGTAGAACAGCGCGACGTGCAGCCTGGTGTGGCCGGAATCGGTGCCGCCGGCGACCCCGTTCAGCACATAGGCATAGTCGGCGGTCACGTCGAGCCGGCTCCTCCAGTTCCAGCGCAGTCCGGCGCCGAGGCTGGCGACGCGCTCCACCGACTGGCTGCCGGGAACCGCGATCGTCAGAGTGCGCGCGCCCTCGTCGAAGAATGCGAGCGGCTGGATGTCCCGCACGCGCGGCGTCAGCAGTTCCAGCGACAGCGTGTAGCCGCGGTCGCCCGCGATCTCGCGCTCTTGCAGGCCGCGCACCGAAAAGGCGCCGCCGATGCCGAACTGCTCCCCGGAGATCAGCGCGTTGCCGGAGTATTGCGTGCGCAGCCGGCCATTGACCGACCAGCCCGGCTTGAAGCCGTACGCGAGGTCCGCGCCGGCCCGCCACAGATCCCACTTGCGATCCGCGCCCGCGCGTGCCGCGCCGTAGCGGTCGTCCCCGTTGGCGGCGCCGCCCGGCAGGTTCGACGCGTACTCGGCATACAGCGTCGCATTGCCCCAGGCCGGTTCGCTGCGCAACTGATAGCGCAGCGTCAGCGGTCGCGAGCCGACCGCAGTGCCGATCGGCGTGCCGCCGAACGCGATGCGGTTGTCGAAGTAGCGGTTCTCGATCGAGACCGAAGCGCTCTGGTTCAGTTGTCCCCAGCGCGGCAGCAGCTGGAGGTAGCGCAGCCCGAGGAAATCGCCCGAACCGCTCACGTCGAACACGCTGCCGATCCGACCGGAATCGACCGTCGAGCGCGTATAGAAACCGGTCAGGTAGGCGCTTTGCGCGTACAGCGGAATCTGGTACTGCAGTGCGAACATCTCGACGTCCTGGATGTGATCCGGCGAGGTCGTGTAGACCGCCGTCAGGACATGGTCGCGGCCGAACAGGTTCGAGCGCTGGTGGCCGAGCGTCAGACGCGTCCGACCGGTGTCGCGGTTTCCGGTGTTGTTCAGCCCGGCGAAGGTCTGCGTCGGTTGCGTGTCCATCACCTGGATTTCGGCATCGAGCGCATCGGGCGCCGCGCTGCGCTTGAGCACGAGCTTGGCGCGCTTCGCCGGGTGCTCGTTGGCCGTGGCGAGCTGCCGGCCGAGTTCCCTCGTGTCGGGAGCGGTGCCGGGCTTCAGCGCGGGCAGGCTGGCGAGCACGTTCTCGGTGGAGAAATGCTGGTTGCCGGTGACCGTGACCCGATCGATGTTGAACCGCAGCACGCGCAGCACGACCACGCCGCCTTCGGGCTTTTGCGCCGGCACGATCACGCGGTGGAAACTGTGACCGCGCGCCCGGATCGCCTGTTCGAGCGCGCTCGCCGCGGCCTCGATCGTCGCCAGGTCGTGGTGCTCGCCCAGATGCGGCCTGAGCACCGCTTCCGTCTCGCGCTCCGGCAGCGGGTTGTCTCCCTCGATCGCGAAACGCGTGATGTCGAGCGTGAGCGTCGCCTGTTCCGCGGGCGGGGTCTGCGCCGGCACCGCGGAGGCAGCGATGAGGCCGGCGGCGGCGAGCATCGCCGCGGCGAGGTGTTTCCCGGCGCTGCGGCCGGAGGATCGCATCGTCATGGTTCGCAAATCTCGCTGCCAGGCTGGAGGAAGGGATCGACCGTCATCTCGAACAGCGGCACGGCCGACTCGTCGAACTCGTCCGGGATCGGGAACGGGTCGTCGAGCATGAAGCGCGGAATGCCGGCGAGCCGGATCGGCGTGCGCGTGCCGGCCGGGACGGCGCCCGCTTCGCTGTCGCCCAGATCGATCGTGCTGTCGCCGATCAGCGAGACGTGGCCCTCGCGCACCCATACATAGAGGCCGGGCGCACCTTCCCGGAAGGCGCCGGTGCCGAACAGCGAATCGAAGTCGATGTCGATGGCGTCGGGCCGCGGCGCCGGATTGTCGCGGATGAAGTCCGGCGTCTCCGGCAGCAGCACGAGCAGCTCGCGCGTCGGGTTGAAAAAGCCCGTCTTCGCGAGCGGCACCGGAAGCTGCTTGCCGTCCGCAGTCTCGATGTAGGCATCGCCCTCCCAGGTGGACAGGAACAGTCCGTCGCCGGCATTGGGCAGCGGCTCGGGTGCCTGCGGCAGTTCGGCGCACTGCGGCGCCTTGCGTCCGCGGCGCATCGCCTCCTTCGCTTTCCCGACGCACGCCGGATCGAGCTGGCGCGGCGCAGCCTCGGGTGCCGGAGCGCCCTTGCCTTGCGCACAATAGCCGACGCACATCGCATCGACGCCGGTGCCGCGCACGCCTATCGTCGCGACCGCCGTGCGCAGCCGCACCGCGTTCGGGTCGCGCTTGCCGATCAGCCCGGTGATCGCTCGCACGGCGCCGCGCACGAGCCGCATCGCGAACTCGCCCGGCACCTCGCGATAGACCTCGACCTTGACATCGGTTTCCGCCTGCACCGTGACCTTGCTGTGGTCGCGGAACGCCACCACTGCGTGGGAGTCGGGCGCGGTGCGCACCGACTCGCCTTCATAGACCGGTGCACCCTGCACCACGTTGCGCGTCCTGCCTTCGGTGTCGACCGCGACCGCCTTGCCGCGCATGCGGGCGACGCGCGCCACCGGCCGCTTGACTTTGCGCACCTTGTGCGAGCGTGCCGACCGCGCCGCGGGAGCGGAGGGCGCGGCAGCCTCGGGGGCCGCGGCGACGGCCTCGGGGGGCGGTGCCGGAGGCAGCGAGGCGAGTTCCGTCTCGCAGTCCAGATCGCAGAGCCGGGCGTCGAAGTCGGTGCCGCGCACGCCGATCGTCGCGGTCGGCGTAGCGAGCAGCACGCCGGCAGGATTGCGCTTGCCGATCAGGCCGGTGACCGCGCGCAGCCCTCCCTTGAGCAGCCGCAGCAGCGCGTTCTCCTCGCCGGCGTCGTGGCGATACCGGTCGATCGCGAAGGTCGTGCCGGAACGCAGCGTGTACTTCGCTCCGTCCTTGAGGCCGAGCACCGCGAAGCCGCGCCCGCCGGTGTGGATGACATCGCCCTCTCCGATGCGGTCTCCCTTGGCGAGGAAACGCGGCGCCGCGCCCGGACGCTGGGCGGTGGTGAGCCCCTGCGCGAAGATGACGGTTCCCGCGTCCTGCGCCGTGGCGGTCGCCGCCGTTGCCGCACAGCCGATCCACAAGGCACAGCCGATCGCGAGCCGGCCGCCCCCGCGTACTCCACCCGAAGCGAGTGTCAGCGGCATTGTTTGAGTCTCCCACGGATACGGATCTCTTCGTCGGTGACGGTTCCGTCCCCCCCACCCGCGAAACCGGCATAGCGGTCGTCGTAGAGCACCAGCAGGTCGCCGAGCGCATCGGGCGCGATCGGGACCGTTTCGACCGCCGGGAAGACGAGGGCGAGGATGTCGGCCAGCGGCGACGGGCTCGGCGAGGCGGCCGCGTACCGGAAGATCCCGGCATCGGAGCTCCCGCTGAAGAAAGGCGACGAGAGCAGCCCGCTGACCGCGCAGGCGCCGGTGCCGCAGCCGAAGATCGTCGCTCCGGTTCCGGCCATGCCGCCGGACACGAACAGTGCATCCGCATCGAGCCCGGTACCCGGCGTCAGCACGATGTCTCCCCCCGCGCCGACCGCCTGCGTCGGCCCGGAGGTGAAGACCATCGCGCTCGCGTAGTCGCCGGAGCCGCCGGTGAGCGCCAGGTTGCCGGTGCTCGCGACGACCAGTTGGCCGCCGCCCGAGCGGATGTCCGCTGCGGCGCCGGACCCGGAGCCGCCGCTGAGCGTCACGTCGACCGCGCCGAACACCGTCTGGTCGGTCCCGGTGGTGACGATGCTGGCGGTCGCGTTCGTGGCGGAGCCGCCGGTGAGCGTCACGCTGCCGCCGGTGGTCAGGATGATCTGGGTGCCGGTCGCGGCGATACTC
>JBBIUI010000061.1:0-14078 GCA_037440385.1 Rhodocyclales bacterium
CGGGGCGATGCTGGAGCGCACGGGCAAGGATCTCGGCGCGACGAAGAAGATCTACGAGCAGGCTCAGGTGCTGGAATTCTGCAGCGCGAAGGCCTCGCGCGACATGGCGGAAGCCGATCCCCGCAACCTGGTCTATTGTCCGTACAGCATCGCCGTGTATTCGCTGGCCAGGGAGCCGGGGGCGGTCTATGTCGGCTATCGCCGGCCGGGGAAGGGGCCGGGGCTGGCCGCGGTCGACAAGCTGCTCGGCTCGATCGCGTCGGAAGCCGGTCGCTGACCGCCCGCTCAGGCGCCTGCGCGCAGGTGGCGGCGCAGGCGCTCCACGCCTTCCTCGAGTTTCGCCAGCGGACTCGTGTAGGCGAAGCGCAGGTGCGCTTCGGGCCGGTTGGCGCCGAAGTCGATCCCCGGGGTGACTGCGACGCCGGCTTCCTCGAGCAGCCGCCGGGACAATTCCTGACTGTCCTGCGCCAGTTCCGCCGTCTCGGCATACAGATAGAACGCGCCCTCGGGACGCGTGCGGATCGTGAAGCCGATCTCGCGCAAGGCGGGCAGCAGGAAGTCGCGCCGGCGTCCGAACTCGGCGCGCCGTTGCTCCAGGATCTCCAGCGTCTGCGGCCGGAACCCGGCCAGCGCGGCGTGCTGCGCCGGCGCCGACGGGCAGATGAAAAGGTTCTGCGCGAGCTTCTCGATGTCGCGCACGCAGCCTTCCGGGGCGATCAGCCAGCCCAGCCGCCATCCGGTCATCCCGAAGTACTTCGAAAAGCTGTTGAGGACGATCACGTCGTCATCGACGTGCAGCGCGGTGCGCGCATCGATGCCGTACGTCAGCCCGTGGTAGATCTCGTCGACCAGCAGCGTGCCGCCGCGCGCACGGACGACCGCAGCGATCCCGCGCATCCGCGCGTCGGCGATCAGGCTTCCGGTCGGATTCGCCGGTGAGGCGACCAGCAGGGTGCGCGTGGCCCCGGTCCAGGCCGCCCCGACCTGTTCGGGCGTGGGCTGATAGCCGGTTT
Organism: Rhodocyclales bacterium; assembly: GCA_037440385.1. Taxonomy (GTDB): domain Bacteria; phylum Pseudomonadota; class Gammaproteobacteria; order Burkholderiales; family Rhodocyclaceae; genus CG2-30-68-42. The sequence goes on from JBBIUI010000061.1 coordinate 1,014, forward strand.
CCGCGGCCACCGGAAGGGCCTTGGGCACCGCCTCGAAGCAGCGGACGAAATGCCGGTTGCATGGATAGCCGGGATCGGCGAGCAGCACCTCGTCGCCGGGATCGACCAGCACGCCCAGCGCGAGCAGCAGCGCCCCCGAGGCGCCCGCCGTGACGACGACCCGGCCCGGATCGACCCGAACGCCGTAGCGGATTTCGTAGAAGCGCGCGATCGCCTCGCGCAGCTCCGGGATGCCGAGCGCGGCCGTGTAGTGCACGTCGCCCCGGCTGAGGTAGCGCACTGCGGCGTCGAGCATCGGCGCAGGCGTCGGGAAGTCCGGCTCGCCGACCTCCATGTGGATGATCGTGCGCCCCTGCGCCTCGAGCGCGCGTGCCCGCGTGAGCAGTTCCATCACGTGAAACGGAGCGATGTCCGCCATGCGGGCGGCCGCTCGGAACGGGATGCGCATGGATGCCGGTCCGCGGTGTCGGGGACCGATTATGCCATCGCCCGCCATCCCGTCGGAAATCCACGATGGCGCGCGGTGTCCGGGCGACTTACCATCGGGCTTTTTCCACGATCGGAAGCCGCAGCCATGGATGAGACCGCCCGCAATGCCGCCCTCGAATACCACCGAAAGCCGCGTCCGGGCAAGATCGCGGTGGTCGCGACGAAGGCGCTGGTCACCCAGAACGACCTGTCCTACGCGTATTCGCCGGGCGTCGCGGCTGCCTGCGAGGAGATCGTCGCCAATCCGGCCGAAGCACGCGCGCTGACCGCGCGCGGCAACCTGATCGCGGTGGTCACCAACGGCACTGCGGTGCTCGGTCTAGGCGCGATCGGGCCGCTCGCCGCCAAGCCGGTCATGGAAGGCAAAGCGGTGCTGTTCAAGAAGTTCGCCGGGATCGACGTGTTCGACATCGAGGTCGACGAGCGTGATCCCGACCGGCTCGTGGAGATCGTGGCCTCGCTCGAACCGACCTTCGGCGGCATCAACCTCGAGGACATCAAGGCGCCCGAGTGCTTCCACGTCGAGCGCAAGCTGCGCGAGCGGATGAAGATCCCCGTCTTCCACGACGATCAGCACGGCACCTCGATCGTGGTGGGCGCCGCGGTGCTCAACGCACTGAAGGTCGTCGGCAAGCGCATCGAGGACGTCAAGCTGGTGTGCTCGGGCGCGGGGGCGGCGGCGCTCGCCTGCCTGAACCTGCTCGTGCGGCTGGGCGTGCGCCGCGAGCATGTCTGGGTGGCCGACATCGCGGGCGTCGTCTACAAGGGGCGGGTCGAGGGCATGGATCCGGTCAAGGAGAGCTTCGCCCAGGACACGCCGGCGCGCCGGCTCGCCGAGGTCATCCACGACGCGGACGTGTTCCTCGGGCTTTCGGCGGGCGGCGTGCTCAAGAAGGACATGGTCGCGAGGATGGCGGCGCGGCCCATCCTGTTCGCGCTGGCCAATCCCGTGCCCGAGATCATGCCGGAGGAGGTGCGCGAGGTGCGCGATGACGCGATCATCGCGACCGGCCGCTCCGACTACCCGAACCAGGTCAATAACGTGCTGTGCTTCCCGTTCGTGTTCCGCGGCGCGCTGGACGTGGGCGCGACGACCATCAACGAGGAAATGAAGCTCGCCGCGGTGCGCGCGATCGCCGAGCTCGCGCAGGCCGAGCACTCGGAGGTGGTCGCCGCCGCGTATGGCATGGAATTGAGCAGTTTCGGACCGGAATACCTGATCCCCAAGCCGTTCGATCCGCGGCTGATCTCGGCCATCGCCCCGGCAGTGGCGAAGGCGGCGATCGATTCGGGCGTCGCGACGCGGCCGGTCACGGACTGGGAGGCCTATCGCGCGCAGCTCACCGCATTCGTCTGGCATTCCGGCATGATCATGAAGCCGATCTTCGCCGCCGCGAAGGCCAACGCCAGGCGCGTGCTGCTGTGCGAAGGCGAGGATGAGCGCGTGCTTCGCGCCACGCAGAACATCGTCGACGAGGGGCTCGCATTCCCGATCCTGATCGGGCGCCCGGAAGTCGTCGACAGTCGCCTCGCGCGCTACGGGCTGCGCATCCGGCCGGGCATCGATTTCGAGCTGGTCAATCCGGATTCGGACCCGCGCTACCGCGAGCTGTGGTCGCACTATCACGCGCTGATGGAACGCAGGGGCGTGTCGATCGATTATGCCAAACGGGAGGTGCACCGGCGCGCGACGCTGATCGGGGCGCTGCTGCTGCGCCTCGGTTATGCGGACGCGATGATCTGCGGCACCTACGGCGCCTTCCGCGGGCACCTGCGCCACGTGCGCAACGTGATCGGCCTGCTGCCCGGCGTGCACGAATTCGCCGCGATGAACTGCCTGGTGCTGCCCGGCCGCACGGTGTTCCTGTGCGACACCTACGTGAACTACGATCCCGACGCCGAGCGAATCGCCGAGACGACGGTCGTGGCGGCCGCCGAGGTCGAGCGTTTCGGCTTTCGGCCCAAGGTGGCGCTGTTGTCGCATTCGAGTTTCGGAACCGACGACACGCCCAGTGCGGTCAAGATGCGCCGCGCGCTCGAACTCGTGCGAGAGCGGGCACCCTCGCTCGAGGTCGAAGGCGAGATGCACGGCGACGCGGCACTCGACGAGGACGTACGGCGCGCGGTGTTTCCGAACTCGCGGCTCAAGGGGCAGGCCAACCTGCTGATCATGCCGACGCTCGATTCCGCCAACATCGCGTTCAACCTGCTCAAGAGCGCGGCCGGCGACAACATCACGGTGGGGCCCATCCTGCTCGGCGCGGCCAAGCCGGTGCATATCCTGACGCCGACCGCGACCGTGCGGCGCATCGTCAACATGACGGCGCTCGCGGTCGTCGAGGCGGCCAAGGCGGGCGGCTGACGCGCACCGGCGCGCCGTAGGCGTGTCGTAGGCGAAGTCCTCGGGCGGGTTTCGCGCTAACATGACGGCATGAACGCGCCGAGCGCCCGCGGCTCCGGACGCACCGCGGTCGTGCTGACCGGCGGCGGGGCGCGTGCCGCGTACCAGGTCGGGGTGCTGCGGGCGATCCGCGAGCTGCTGCCCGATCCGCGCTGCAATCCGTTTCCGATCCTGTGCGGGACCTCGGCAGGCGCCGTGAATGCCGCGAGCCTGGCGGTGTTCGCCGAGGACTTCGGGCAGGCGGTCGATTCCATTCACGAGGTGTGGGCGAACTTCCACGTCCACCACGTCTATCGCGCCGATGCGCTGGGCGTCATGCTGTCGGGGGGCAGATGGCTGTCGCTGCTGCTGTTCGGGTGGGCACTGCGGCAGAACCCGCGCTCGGTGTTCGACAACACGCCGTTGCGCCACCTGCTCGAGCGCACGCTGGACTTCCCGCGCATCGAGCGCGCGATTCACAACGGGGCGCTGTATGCGGTGTCGATCACCGCGACCGGTTACCTGACCGGCCAGTCGATCAGCTTTTTCCAGGGAGCGGAAGAGATCCGTCCGTGGAGCCGCACGCAGCGGCACGCCGCGCGCACGGCGCTCGGTGTCGATCATCTGCTCGCCTCGTCGGCGATCCCCTTCCTGTTCCCGGCGGTACGCATCCACCGCGAATTTTTCGGTGACGGCTCGATGCGCCAGATCGCCCCGATTTCGCCGGCGATCCATCTGGGCGCCGACCGCGTCCTGGTGATCGGCTCGGGCTTTCTCGGAGAGGATCCGACCCGCAGCCGCGCAGAAGGCTATCCTTCGTTCGCGCAGATCGCCGGTCACGTGCTCGCCAGCATCTTCCTCGACGCTCTGGCCGTGGACCTCGAGCGGATCCGGCGCACCAACCGAATGCTGGAGCGCCTGCCCGGGGAGTTCGTCGACAACGGCGCACTCGGCCTGCGCCCGATCGAGACCCTGGTGATCGCGCCGAGCCGGCGCATCGAATTGATCGCCGCGGAGCATGTCGGCGCCCTGCCCGGCCCGGTGCGCAAGCTGCTCGGCGGCCTCGGTGCCACCGCACAGAACGGGGCGATGCTGGCGAGCTATCTGTTGTTCGAGGAACCCTTCACACGCGCCCTGATCGATCTGGGGCGCGCCGACGCCCTCGCCCAGCGCGAACAGATCGAAGCGTTTCTCGGGCTGCGCCGACCCGCAGGGGGCGTGCCGGCCGACCGGCAGTTATGAAACCGCATGAAGATCCGGGGCCATCCCGTTATTGCGCTTGATCATTCGCGCCGCACTGCATACACTACCGCGGGCTCGACGCGGAGGAAGGCAATGAGAAGACTGCTCAGGGTCGCGGCGCTCGCCGTGGCGGCCATGATGTCGATGGTGTTCGCGGCGATTCCCGCGGCCTACGCGGCGAAGGATCGGCCCGTCAAGGCGGGAACGAAGAAGCGCCACGCCGCCCGGAAGAAGGCGGTCGACCGCAAGCCCGTACCGGTGCGCCCGGCGCGGCCGAAACACAAGTCCGCCGCGCAATCGGGTACGCAGGATCCGCAGGTGCGCTCCAGCGCCGTCGTGGTGGTCGATCAGTCCTCGGGCGAAGTGCTGTTCGAGAAGAATCCCGATGCCGTGCTTCCGATCGCCTCGATCACCAAGCTGATGACCGCGATGGTGGTGCTCGACGCCGGGCTCGAATTGCGCGAATCGCTCGCGGTCACCGAACGGGACGTCGACAGCCTGCGCGCGAGCAGCTCGCGGCTGGCGGTCGGCACGACGCTCACGCGCGAGGACCTGATGCGGCTGGCGCTGATGTCCTCGGAGAATCGCGCCGCGCATGCGCTCTCGCGTCATTATCCCGGGGGCACCCCGGCGTTCGTCGCGGCGATGAACCGCAAGGCGGAGCAGATCGGGCTTCGTGACACGCGGTTTTCCGATCCGACCGGGCTGGCGGCATCGAACGTGTCGAGCGCGCGCGACCTGGTGAAGATGGTCGGCGCGGCGGCCCGTTATCCGCTGATCCGGGAGTTCACGACGACCGCTGCGTACACGGTCGAGCTCAACGGACGCGCGCGCGAATTCCGCAACACCAATGCGCTGGTGCGCAACTCCGACTGGGAGATCGGCGTGTCGAAGACCGGCTACATCAACGAGGCGGGCAGGTGTCTGGTGATGCTCGCGCGGCTCGCCGGCCGTCCGGTGATCATCGTGCTGCTCGATTCCTGGGGCAGGCTCACCCGGATCGGCGATGCCAACCGCATCCGCCGCTGGGTCGAGCGCGCAGGCTCCGCGAACCGCGCGGGCTAGCGCTTCGCGCGCGCGACATAGCCGATCGCCCGCGAAATCTCGTCGGCGGCCTTGCGCACGAGCGGTGCCCAGTCGGTGCTGAATCGTTCCGCCGGCGCCGACAGCGAGATGCCCGCGACGAGCTGACCCTCGTCGTCGCGCACGCCCGCCGCGACGCAGCGCAGTCCCATTTCCGCTTCCTCGTCGTCGAACGCGACCCCGTGCCTGCGCACGCGCTCCAGCTCGCGCTCGATAGCCGAAAGGCTCGTCAGCGAATGCGGCGTGAAGCCCGGCAAGCCGGTGCGCTGCGCATAGTCGCGAACCTTCTCGATCCCGTCCTCGACCAGGAACAGCTTGCCGACGGCGGTGGTGTGCAGCGGCGCACGCGCGCCCACGAGGTGCACGACCCGCACCGAGGACTGTCCGCTGGAGGTGCGCTCGACATAGACGATTTCGTCGCCCTGGCGAACGCCGAGATTGACGCTCTCGCCGACCGCACGGTGAAGCTGCTGCATGCGCGGCATCGCCGCGTCGCGGATGTTGATGCGCGATTTCACCAGATTGCCCAGCTCCAGCAGCCGGATGCCGAGCCGGTAGGCGCCCGGCCCGTCGCGCTCGGCGAATCCGCTGGCGCTCATCGCCGACAGGATGCGGTGGGCGGTCGATGGGTGCAGCCCGGTTTCCTGAGCGAGGTTCTTCAGGCTGACCGGTTCGTGGTAATACGACAGGACATCGAGCAGTTTCATCATGCGGTCGATGACCTGGATCGGGGCCTTGTTTTCGGCGTTTCCCACGGCGCGGCTGTCGTTTTTCCGGAATGCGGAATACTATAGCATGCGTGCGTGGGCACCCCATCCGGCTGCGCCGATGGCGCCGCTCGCACTTCACGGCTAACGGAGCATGACGCGTTGAAAGTTCGCTCGATGCAATTCAGGCAGCGCGCCGCGGCGAGCCTCGCCGATGCGGGCCTGCAATCCAAGCTCGTCTCGATCAAGGGAAAGTTCGTCGACAAGCGCGCAGAGGCGGTGCGCGAGCTGCCCAACTTCGAGGCCATGCGCGAGGCGGGCGAGGCGATCCGCGACCTCGTGCTGGACGATCTCGACGTCTGGCTCGAGGAGTTCGAGCGCAACGCAACCGCGCGCGGCGCGACCGTGCTGTGGGCGCGCGACGGCGCCGACATCCGCCGCCATGTCATCGACATCGCCCGCCGGCATGCCGTCACCAAGGCGATCAAGTCCAAGTCCATGCTCTCGGAGGAGGCGGATCTGAACGGCGCGCTCGAGGCCGCGGGGATCACGCCGGTGGAGACGGATCTGGGCGAATACATCCTGCAGATCAACGACAACGAGCCGCCCTCGCACATCATCGCGCCCGTCATGCACAAGACCAAGGACGAGGTGTCCGACCTGTTCGAGCGCGTCCATCGCCGGCCGCGCAAGACCGGGATCACCGAGATGGCACGGGAAGCCCGCGAGATGCTGCGCGCGCATTTCGTCTCGGCGCAGATGGGGATCTCGGGAGGGAATTTCCTCATCGCGGAAACCGGTTCCGTGGCACTGGTCACCAACGAGGGCAACGGCCGCATGGTGACCACGCTGCCGCAAGTGCATGTGGTGATCACCGGCGTCGAGAAGGTCGTCCCGACGCTCGAGGACCTCAGCGTGCTGCTCAGGCTGCTGACGCGCTCGGCCACCGGCCAGTCCATCTCGAACTACGTGTCGGTGCTCACCGGTACGCGCAGGCCCGGCGATCTCGACGGTCCCGGACATACCTACGTCATCCTCGTCGACAACGGCCGCGTCGGTCTCGTAGGCGGCGAGTTCCGCGAGATGCTGCGCTGCATCCGCTGCGGCGCCTGCATGAATCACTGCCCGGTGTACCAGACCGTCGGCGGGCATGCCTACGGCTGGGTGTATCCGGGTCCGATGGGCTCGGTGCTCACGCCGCTGTTCGTCGGCATGGAACAGGCGCTCGATCTTCCGTATGCCAGCGCGCTGTGCAACCAGTGCGGCGAGGTCTGCCCGGTCAGGATTCCGCTGCCGGAGCTGCTGCGCAGGCTGCGCGAAAAACAGGTCGAGCGGCGCTTGCGCCCGCTCGGCGAGCGCCTTGCGCTGCGGCTGTGGGCGTGGGTGGCCGCGCGTCCGGCGCTGTATGCATTCGGCGCCCGGCTCGCGGTGCGCTACCTGCGCTGGCTGGCCGGCGGCGACGATCGCATCCGCGTGCTCGCGAGCGCGCCGGCATGGACGCAGGGGCGCGACTTTCCGGCGCCGGAGGGCCGCACGTTCCGCGAGTCGTATGCCGATGGGAAATCGTGAAGCCGCGGGGTGCGGCGTTTTCGTGAGGGCCGAACATGGAACCGCGTGAAGACATCCTCGGACGGATCCGATCGCGTCTGAACCGCGACGCTCGCGACGCGCCGGCGGCGCAACACCGGATGCGCGAGTGGCTTCGGGCGCGCCGCCAGGGGCCGCGTCCGGAGATCGAGGCCGATACTCCGGCACGCTTCGCCGCGCGAGCGGCTGCGCTGTCGAGTACGGTCGACGCGGTCGAGGAGATTGCTCACGCGCCCGCGGCCGTGGCGCGCTACCTGGCCGCCAATTCGCTGCCGCTCGCCGCGGTGTGTACGCCGCAGGTCGCGGCCCTGCCCTGGAGCGCGGCGGGCATCGAGGTGGCCGCGCGCGCGGCCCGCGACGAGGATCTCGTCGGCATCACCGGCTGTTTCTGCGCGATCGCGGACACCGGCACGCTGATGCTCGTCTCGGGCGCGGCTTCTCCGGCAGCCGTGAGCCTGCTGCCGGAGACGCACGTCGCGATCGTGCCGGTCTCGCGCATCGTGCCGTGCATGGAGGAGGCCTGGGGCCTCGCGCGAGCGGAGCTCGGCGAACTGCCGCGCGCGGTCAATTTCGTTTCGGGGCCCTCGCGCACCGGAGACATCGAGCAGACCATCGTCATCGGTGCGCACGGCCCGTACCGGGTGCATCTGATCCTCGTGCGGGGTGCGTGACGCGAGAACGCCTCGCTGCCCGTGCGCCCGCTTCGGTGCGCGCTGCGCACGGGCAGAACCTGCGCGCGGGGCGCAAGGAACGGCGCGGGGCGGGCGCGAGTCCAATGGCCAGCACGTCGCCCTTCGTGACGGAAAAATGTCCTGCCTCACCAGAACGGCCATCGCCCTGACGGCCTCGCTGCTGCTGGCCGCGGGTGCCGGCGCGGCGCAGGTCGTCGTGGCCGAGATCGGCGGCGCGATCGGTCCGGCGAGCGCGGCCTACCTCGAGCGTGCGCTCGGGCAGGCCCGCGCGATGAACGCGGCGCTGCTGGTGGTACGCATCGACACGCCCGGCGGGCTCGATTCCGCGATGAGGGAGATGATCCGCGGCATCCTCGCCTCTGCGGTGCCGGTGGCCGCGTTCGTCGCGCCGAGCGGCGCGCGTGCCGCGAGCGCCGGCACCTATCTGATGTATGCGAGCCATGTCGCGGCGATGGCGCCCGGGACCAATCTCGGGGCCGCGACGCCGGTGAGCATCGGACCGGGTTCCGGAGGCGGCGAGGCCGCGCCGGGCGGCGGAAAGACCGGGCGCGGCGACGAGCCGGCGAGCTCCGGCGGCACGATGCAGGCGAAGATCAAGCACGACGCGGCGGCCTATCTGCGCAGCCTCGCGCAGCTTCGCGGGCGCAACGCCGAGTGGGCGCAGGCCGCGGTTCTCGACGCCGAGAGCCTCAGTGCCGAGGAGGCGCTGAGGCGCAATGTCATCGACCTCATCGCCGCCGACGTGCCGGATCTGCTGACGAAACTGGAGGGCCGCGAGATCCGCGTCGGGGACGAACGACGCAGGCTCGCGACTGCCGGCGCGGCGCGCATCGCGTTCGAGCCGAACTGGAAGGAGCGCGTGCTCGGATTCATTTCGGATCCGAACATCGCGCTGATCCTGATGATGATCGGGGTCTATGGCCTGCTGTTCGAGTTCTACTCGCCCGGCATGGCCGTTCCGGGGGTCGCCGGCGGCATCAGCCTGCTGCTCGCGGCCTACGGACTCGCGCTGCTTCCGCTGAATTTCGTCGGCGTCGCGCTGCTCGTGCTCGGCATCGCGCTGATGGTGGCCGAAACCTTCGTCGCCAGTTTCGGCGCGCTGGGCATCGGCGGGGTCGCGGCGTTCGTCGCAGGAGCGCTGATGCTGGTCGATGCGGACGTGCCCGGTCTCCAGGTCTCGCTGTCGCTGGTGGTGCCGCTGGCCGCGACGAGTGCGGCGCTCGTGGCGGGGATCGCCGCCCTTGCGTTGAAGGCGCGCCGGCGGCCGGCGGTGGCCGGCGCGGAGGGCATGGTCGGCGGCCTCGCCGAGGCGATCGAGGACTTCGAGCGCGAGGGCAGGGTGCGCGCGTTCGGGGAGATCTGGCGCGCGCGATCGAGTGCGCCGCTCGCGCGCGGCCAGCGGGCGCGAGTGCGGGCGGTCGAGGGGCTGGTGTTGAAGGTCGCACCGGAGTCGGACGAACGAGGAGGCGGAAAATGATGTGGGAATTCGGCTGGAGCGGGGCGATCCTGGTGGTGGTCGCGCTGGCCGTGGCGGGCCTGCGCATCCTGCGCGAATACGAGCGCGGCGTGGTGTTCCTGCTGGGCCGGTTCTGGAAGGTCAAGGGGCCGGGGATGATCCTCATCGTGCCGGGGCTCCAGCAGATGGTGCGCGTCGATCTGCGCACGGTGGTCATGGATGTGCCGAGCCAGGACGTGATCTCGCGCGACAACGTTTCGGTGAAGGTCAACGCGGTCGTCTACTTTCGCGTGATCGATCCGCAGAAGGCGATCATCCAGGTGGAACATTTCTTCGAGGCCACTTCGCAGCTCGCACAGACGACGCTGCGCTCGGTGCTGGGCAAGCACGAGCTCGACGACATGCTCGCCGAGCGCGAGCGCCTGAACGTCGACATCCAGCAGATCCTCGACGCGCAGACCGATGCCTGGGGCATCAAGGTCGCCAACGTCGAGATCAAGCACGTGGACATCAACGAGTCGATGGTGCGCGCGATCGCGCGCCAGGCGGAGGCCGAGCGGGAACGGCGCGCGAAGGTGATCCACGCCGAGGGCGAACTCCAGGCATCGGAGAAGCTGCTCGAGGCCTCGCGCGTGCTCGCCGGTACGCCACAGGCGATGCAGTTGCGCTACCTGCAGACGCTCACGCAGATCGCCGGCGACAAGACCTCGACCATCGTGTTCCCGCTGCCGATGGATCTGATCGATCCCTTCCTCCAGGCCCGGCACGCGAAGGCGCCGGGCGGCTGACGTCAACCGCGCTCCCGGTACAGGACGCCTGCGCGCGCGAGCGATTTCTCGACCTCGACCGCGACGAACACCACGCACGAAGCAGCGAGGCTGATCGCCAGCTCCGCGGCATCCAGCGGCTGCGTCTTGAACACGACGTTGAGCGCCGGGACGTAGATCGTCGCCATCTGCAGCGCAAAGGTCAGCGCGAGCGATGCGGTGAGCATCCGGTTCGACCACACGCCGATCGCGAACACCGAATCGCGCTCGCTGCGCACCGCCAGGCAATGGCCGAGCTGGGACAGCGTGAGCACGGTAAAGACCATCGTCTGCCAGTGCGCGGACCCGCCGGACCACGCCCACGCCTGCAGCGCGAGACACACGCCGCCCATCGTGAGCCCGACCCACAGCATGTGCTGCCACATCCCGTGCGCGAAGATGCTCTCGCCGGGTGCGCGCGGCGGCCGCTGCATGACGGCGCGCTCCGCCGGCTCCGCTGCGAGGGCGAGCCCCGGCAGTGCGTCGGTGACGAGGTTGATCCACAGGATGTGGATCGGCAACAGCGCAACGGGCAGGCCGAGGAACGGGGCGAGGAACAGCGTCCAGATCTCGCCCGAGTTGCTGGTCATCGTGTACCGGATGAACTTGCGGATGTTGTCGAAGATGCGCCGCCCCTCGCGCACCGCGTGCACGATCGTCGCGAAGTCGTCGTCGAGCAGCACCATGTGGGCGGCCTCGCGTGCGACGTCGGTGCCGCCGCGGCCCATCGCGATGCCGATGTCCGCGCGTCGGAGCGCAGGCGCGTCATTGACGCCGTCGCCGGTCATCGCGACGAACTCGCCGCGCGATTGCAGCGCGCGCACGATGCGGATCTTCTGCTCGGGATCGACGCGGGCATACACGCGAATGTCGCGCACCCGGCGCGCCAGTGCGGCCTCGTCGAGCCGCGCGAGCTGCGCTCCGGTCATCACTTCGCCAGGGTCCTCGACGATGCCCAGCCGCAGCGCGATCGCGCGCGCCGTGGCGGGGTGATCGCCGGTGATCATCACCGGCGTGATTCCCGCGGCGCGGCACTCGGCGACCGCAGCGGCCGCCTCGGGACGGGGCGGATCCATCAGCCCGACGAGCCCGAGGAACACGAGATCCTGCTCGATGTCCTGCGGCCGCGCGGGCGGCGCGTCGAATTCGCGGAAAGCGAGGGCCAGCACGCGCAGGCCGCCGTGCGCGAGCCGCTCGGCCTGCTCCAGCACGGCCCGCGCGTCCAGCGGTGCCGGACCGGCCGCGGTCAGCGACCAGCACTTCGACCAGCGTGAAGCCTCCGGCGCCCCCTTGACGTAGGCGATCCATCGTTCGCCGCTGCGGTGCAGCGTCGCCATACGCGCCCGCGTGGAATCGAAAGGCAGTTCCGCGACACGCGGATGGGTCGCGGCGAGTGCCGCCCGGCTCGCGCCGTGAGCCTGTGCCGCTTCGAGCAGCGCGATTTCGGTCGGGTCGCCCAGCAGGCCGTCCGGGCCGGGCCGCGCATCGTTGCACAGCGCAGCCGCGCTGAACAGGCTGTGCCACGGCTCGCGCGCCGGATCGACCGGTGCGCGCTCGCCGCCGGCCCGGAAGGCTTCGGCCCGCATGCGGTTCTCGGTCAGCGTGCCCGTCTTGTCGGAGCAGATGAAGGTGACCGAACCCAGCGTCTCGACGGCCGGCAGACGCCGGATCAGCGCGTTCTGGCGAACCAGGCGTGCGGCGCCGATCGCCAGCGCGATCGTGACCACCGCGGGCAGCGCTTCGGGGATCGCGGCGACGGCGAGGCTGACCGCCGTCAGGAACATCAGCACCGGCGGCTCGCCGCGGGCGAGTCCCGCGACGAACACGATCGCGCACACGGCCAGCACGGCCCAGGCGAGCCGGTTGCCGAAGCGCGCCAGCCGCTGCTGCAGCGGCGTCCTCGCTTGCTCTTCGAGCGCGAGCAGGCGTGCGATGCGGCCCAGCTCGGCTGCGGGGCCCGTGGCGATGACGATGCCTTCGGCGCGGCCCTGCACGACCAGCGTGCCCTTGTAGGCGAGGTTCGTGCGGTCGCCCAGGGGCAGGTCGGGCTGCGCCAGCGCTTCCACGCTTTTTTCGGCCGGCTGCGATTCGCCGGTCAGCGCGCTTTCCGCGCAGCGCAGCCGCACCGCCTCGGTCAGCCGCAAGTCGGCCGGAACGATGTTGCCGGCCTCCAGCAGCACGATGTCTCCCGGCACGAGATCCTCCGCCGGCAGCTCGAGCACGCGGGCGTCGCGGCGAACGCGGGCGCGCGCCGCGGCCATCCTGTTCAGCGCGGCCATCGCGCGTTCGGCCCGAAAATCCTGCACGAAGCCGATCGCCGCGTTGAGCAGCACGATGACGACGATGGCGATCGTGTCGAGCGCCTCGCCGACGATCCCGGACACCGCCGCCGCCGCGAGCAGCACGAGGATCATGAAATCCGAGAACTGGTCGAGCAGCATCGTCCAGGCGCTGCGACGCGTGGCCTGCGGCAGTTCGTTCGGCCCGTACTGCACTCGACGGCGCACGACCTGCGCCTCGTCCAGACCGGTACGCGAATCGACCGACAGGCGCTTCGCGAGCTCGTCCGCGGGCATCGTGTGCCATGGCGGCGCGGCGCTGCCGGGCGCAGGCGCCGTGCGCC
>JBBIUI010000062.1:0-13734 GCA_037440385.1 Rhodocyclales bacterium
GGCTGGTGGCTCGCCGCATTGCTGCGGATCTCGGATGCCGAATGGTTCCTTCGCCTGCCCTCGATCCTGGCACCGGTGGTGATCGCCTCGGGATGTGCGTGGTACCTCGGACGCGGCGCCACGGCCTGGACGGTCGCGTCGATCGTGCTGCTCGCGCCGGCGAGCGTGTGGAACGTCGCCATCACGACCGATACGCCGCTCGCCTACTTCTCGTTCTTCTCGGGGCTCGCCTTCCTGCGCGCCGTGCGCGAGGGCGACCGGCGTTTTTACCTGCTCGCCGGAGTGCTGCTGGGCGCTGCGTTGCTGTCGAAGTACTTCGCGCTGTTCCTCGCGCTGGCCTATGCCGGTTACTGCCTGCGCACGGCCGACCGGGCGAAGCTCGCAGGTCTCGCGCTGGTGGCCGCGGGTGCGGCGCCCGCGGTCGCGCTCAACGTGTGGTGGAACGCGAACCACTGCTGGGCCAACATCCTGTTCAACCTGTTCAACCGGCACGAGGGTGCCGGGTTCTCCTGGGGCCGACCGCCGCTGTACGCGCTCGAACTGCTGTACCTGCTGACGCCGCCCGTGATCTGGCTGCTCGCGAAGCGGCGCGGCCGGCGTGCACCGCCACCGGCGGACGTGGCCGCGCGCGCGCTCGTGTGGATGGCGGCGGTGCCGCTCGCGCTGTTCGCGCTGCTCGCGCTGGTGAAGACGATAGGATTGCACTGGATGCTGTCGTTCCTGCCGTTCGCCTTCCTGCTGCTGGCGCAGGGGGTGGGGCGCGAAGCGCTGCGTGCGGCGGCGTCGTTTTGCGCGGGCTTCGCGCTGCTGCATGTCGCCGTCATCGGCGGGATTGCGTTCACACCCGTCGAGGCCTGGCGCGCGACGAAGTGGTATGACGGCATCGTGATGACCGTCAAGGCGGACGAACTGCTCGCGCGGCTGGAACCCTGGCGGCACGACTACGTCTTCGCGACCGACGGCTACTCGCCTTCGGCGACGCTGGGCTTCGACGCGAAGCGCTATTTCATCGTGTTCGGCGAAGCGTCCTCGCACGCGCGCCATGACGACATCCTGACCGACTTCCGGGTGCTCCAGGGCAGGAACATCCTGGTGCTGCGCAAGAGTCCGCCGGACGAGGTCGACTACGCTCGCTATTTCGAGCGCATCGAGGTGCGCGAGCTCACGCTGCGCGGGGCCAGGTTCTGGCTCGTGCTGGGGCAGGGCTTCCGATACGCGCCTTACCGCGACGCGGTGCTGGCGAAGGTCAAGAGCCGCTACTACGCCATTCCCGCCTGGCTGCCGGTGCGCCGGTGCTATTTCTGCGAGCGTCACTTTCCCGGCGAGGCGTGCCGGCGCTGAGCGCATGACGAATTCCTCGACCCCGGCCGGCATGAGGGCCCTCGTCGCGCTGCTGCGCCCGCACCAGTGGGTCAAGAACGGCTTCGTGTTTCTCGGCCTGCTGTTCGGGCACGCCTGGAACGATCCCGCCAGGGTGGGCATGGCGCTGTGGGCGTTCGCGGCGTTCTGCCTGCTGTCCTCGGCGGTGTATGTGATCAACGACATCGCCGATCGCGAGGCGGATCGCGCGCACCCGGCCAAGTCCGGGCGGCCGCTGGCGAGCGGCGCGATCGGCGTGCCGCAGGCGCTCGTCGTGATGTCGGTGTGTGCCGCGGCCGGCTTCGCGATTGCCTTCGGCGCGGCGGGCGAGGCGCCCTGGATCTTCGTCGCCTACGTCGTGATCAACCTGGCCTACAGCGCCGGCCTCAAGCATGTCGTGATCCTCGACGTGTTCCTGGTCTCGGCCGGCTTCATGCTGCGCATCCTCGCCGGCACGCTGGGGCTGGGCATCGCGCCCTCGCACTGGCTGCTCGCCTGCGGGATGCTGGTGACGCTGTTCCTGGGCTTCGCCAAGCGGCGCGCCGAACTCGATCTGTTGCGCGCGGGCGGCGGTGCACACCGCCGCGTGCTGGAGCACTACTCGGCGCCGCTGCTCGATCAGATGATCGCGGTGGCCGCGGCCGGCACCGTGGTCGCCTACGCGCTCTACACCGTGAGCCCCGAGACCATCGCGCTGCACGGCACCGATCGCCTCGTCCATACGGTGCCGTTCGTGCTCTACGGCATGTTCCGGTACCTGTTCCTGCTGCATCGGCGCGGCGGCGGCGGCGACCCCGCGCTGGAGCTCGTGCGCGATCCGCATCTCGTCGCGGCGCTGCTCGGCTGGCTCGCGCTCACTGCCTGGCTGCTTCGCGGTGCCGGTTGAGGCGCCTGCACGATTGCCCTATGATTCGCGCCATGCTCGATCGGGTCGATACGACGCACCCTCCGCGGTTCGCGCGGTTCGCGCACCTCGGCCGCGCGAGCCGGTTCGTCGATCGTATCCTGGAGATCGTCGAGCACATCGCGCTGTTCGAGGACTTCGACCGCGCCGACGTCGACACGCTCGCCGCCTACATGGAGTGCTATTCGGTGCCGGCCGGCGTGCAGTTCATCCGCGAGGGCGACGAGGGCGATTTCGTGGCACTGCTGCTCACGGGCTCCGCGCAGATCGTCAAGCGCGACCATCTGGGCCAGGAGAAGGTGGTCGCCACGGTCGGCGCCGGTAAGACGCTGGGCGAGATGTCGATGATAGACGGCAAGCCGCGCGCGGCGAGCTGCATCGCGCTCACCGACACGATGTTCGCGCTGCTCGACCGCGACAGCCTGAGCCGCATCCTCGCCGAGCAGCCGCAGCTCGGCATCAAGTTCCTGATCGAGCTCGTGCAGCTGCTCGCGCAGCGGCTGCGCCAGACCACCAGCCAGCTCGCCGATCAGCTCGAGGTGTGACGCGAGCGCCCGGCCGCGAAGGGGCTCAGGGCTTGCGCTCGCGCTGCCAGAGCACGTCGCCGGCCCCCGCGCGGCGATTGGCTTCGCGCGCGAGCACGAACAGCAGATCCGACAGCCGGTTGAGGTAGCGCCGGCTCGCCTCGGGCACCGGCTCCGTGGCGGCCAGCGCGACGAGTGCGCGCTCCGCACGCCGGCATGCGGCGCGCGCGAGATGCGCGAGCGCCGCCGCGCGCGAACCGCCCGGCAGGATGAACTCCTTGAGCGGTGCGAGCCCGGCGTTCCACCGCTCGATCCACTGCTCGAGTCGCGCGACCTGGTCGTCGCGCACCGGAGCGGAGCCCGGAATCGCGAGCCCTCCGCCCAGATCGAACAGGTCGTGCTGGATCGCGGTCAGCGCGCCGCGCAGATCCTCGGGCAGCGTCTCGGCGAGCGCGACGCCGAGCGCGCAGTTCAGCTCGTCGACCTCCCCGAGCGCGCGGATGCGCGCGCTGTCCTTGGACACGCGCGTGCCGTCCGCGAGCCCGGTCTGCCCGGCGTCGCCCGTGCGCGTGACGATCTTCGACAGTCGGTGCCCCATGTCTTCGTGCCTCCCGGAACGCTCCGATGCTCGAACCGCGTCCGACCTTCGAACCGGAATCGAAAGCCCTTTCGCCCCGAGCCACGTCTGCGCTACGCCGGCAAAGCCCGCCGGGAATCGCGTCCCCGATGCGCTCGCGCGGCGCGGTTCAACGGACTTCGGCCGCGGGCCGGATCGCGGTCAGGATGCCCTGCAGGATCGCGCTCGGGGTGGGCGGGCAGCCTGGTACGGCGACATCGACCGGAATGACGTTGGCAACCCGGCCGCAGCTCGCGTAACTCTCGCCGAAGATGCCGCCGGTGCAGCCGCACTCGCCGATCGCGACCACCAGCTTGGGTTCGGGCGTGGCCGCATACACGCGCCGCAGCGCGATCTCCATGTTCTTCGCGACCGGTCCGGTGACCAGCAGCATGTCGGCATGGCGCGGGCTCGCGGCGAACCTGATGCCGAGCGCTTCGAGGTTGTAGTAGCAGTTGCCGAGCGCGTGGATCTCCAGCTCGCAGCCGTTGCACGATCCCGCATCCACGTGGCGGATCACCAGCGCACGGCCCAGTTCCCGCAGCATCGCGTCCTGAAGCTGCTGCGCGATGACGCGAAGCGCGGGGTCGGGCGCGGGCGGCGCCTCGGTGCGCAGGCCGCTGCGCGCGATCTGTTTCAGGATCTGGTACATGCGCTCACAGGTCCGGGCCGGAGTACGACAGGTTGAACGACTTGTTGATCAGCGGGAAGTCCGGGACGATGTTGCCCATGATCGCATGTTCGATCGCCGGCCAGTTCTGCCACGACGGATCATGACAGTGGCAATACCGGATCGCACCCTGCGCACCGGCCTCCAGCGCCACCAGCACGGGGCCGCGCCAGCCCTCGACCCATCCCGCGCCGATCGCACCGTCCGCGGCCGCCGGCAGGTCCGTGCGCGCGGCGCCCCCGGGCATGCGCGCGAGGATCTCGCGGATCAGCCTCAGCGATTCGAAGATCTCCTCGAAGCGAACGATCACGCGCGCGGCGACATCGCCGTTGCGGTGCGTGACCATGTTGACGCCGAGCCGGTCGTAGGGCGGCGAGGCGATGTCCACGCGCAGGTCCCAGCTCTGGCCGCTGGCTCGCCCGGCGAGCCCGCCCACCTCCAGCGCCGCGGCGAGCTTCGGTTCGAGCCGTCCGGCGGTCAGGAAGCGGTCCTGCAGGCCTGCATGCTCGTCGTAGATGTTCTTGAGCGCGTGCACCTCGCGCTCGATCGCATCGCACTGGCGGGCGATCGCATCGGCCGCGCCCGGCTTCGGTTCGCACGCGACGCCGCCGGGCACGACACGATCCATCAGATAACGGTGGCCGAACGCGGCGTCATTCACGCGCAGCCAGTCCTCCTTCAGGCGCATGAACTGGGCGAACCCGAACGCGAACGCGGCGTCGTTGCCGAGCGCGCCGAGATCGCCCAGATGATTGGCGACGCGCTCGCGTTCGAGCATCAGCGCACGCAGCCACAGCGCCTGCTCGGGCACCTCGCAACCCGCGGCCGACTCGGCCGCCTGGCAGTAGGCCCACGCGTAGGCGAGCGTGGAGTCTCCGCTGACGCGCCCCGCGAGCCGGTGGCCCTCGGCGAGCGCCATGCCCTGGAAGCGCTTCGCGATGCCCTTGTGCTTGTAGCCGAAACGCTCCTCGAGCCGCAGCACCTTTTCGCCTACGATCGAGAAGCGGAAATGCCCCGGTTCGATCGTGCCCGCATGGATCGGCCCGACCGGGATCTCGTGCACGCCCTCGCCTTCGACGCGCACGAAGGCATAGGGCTCGGGCTGCGGCTCGAACGCGCGCGCTGCGTCGGTGTCGCGGCGCAACGGGAAGAAGTCCGCCGGCCAGTTGTTGTGGCGCAGCCACCCGCGCTCGCTCGCGCCGCGCGCGCGCAGGCCGAGCAGGTCGTACAGCGCGCGCTGCAGCCGCCCGGCGCCCGGAAAGCGGCCACTGAGGTCGGGGAAGGTCGGGTCCTCGTCGGGCAACGGCAGCGAGAGCCAGACCAGACCTTCGCGCGCGGCGAACGCGACGTGCAGCGCGAAACCGCGCCCGCGGTCGCGATCGTCCGAACCCCATAGCGAAACCATGCGTCCGCCTGCCTGCGGCAGCGCGTCGCAGAACGCGGCGAGCTGGGCCTCGCCGACCTCGCCCCATGCCGCCGGCACGGCACCGGGCAACACGCGAAACTCGATGGATTGTTCGAGCCGGTTCATCGCTCACCCGATGAATCGCGCCGCCTGCCGGTACCACTCGGCCAGTGCCGGCGGGATATAGACGCCCAGTGCGAGCACCATCGCGAGGTGCACGAACACCGGCAGGATCGCCGGCGGGTGCGGCAGGCGCGGCAGCGCGGTCTCGCCGAACACCATCGGCTGGACCTTGCCGAAGATCGCCGCAAACGCCACGCCGAGCGAGATCAGCAGGATGGGCGTCGCCCACGAGTGTTCGTGCATCGCGCTGGTCAGGATCAGGAACTCGCTCGTGAATACCCCGAACGGCGGCATTCCCAGGATGGCGAAGGTGCCCAGCGCGAGCCCCCAGCCTATCGTCGGATTCGTGCGGATCAGCCCGCGGATGCTCTCCATGATCTGGGTGCCGGACTTCTGCGCGGCATGCCCGACCGCGAAGAAGATCGCCGACTTGGTCAGCGAGTGCATCGTCATGTGCAGCAGCGCCGCGAACGAGGCGACCGGTCCGCCCATGCCGAACGCGAAGGTGACGATGCCCATGTGCTCGATCGACGAGTACGCGAACATCCGCTTGATGTCGATCTGGCGCGACAGCGAGAACGTGCCCACCACGACCGAGAGCAATCCGAAGCCCATCATCAGGTTGCCCGCGAAATGCGTGCCGAGCGCCCCGTCGGTGAGCACCTTGGCGCGCACGACCGCATACAGCGCCACGTTGAGCAGCAGTCCGGAGAGCACCGCCGAGACGGGCGTGGGGCCTTCCGCGTGCGCGTCGGGCAGCCAGTTGTGCATCGGTGCGAGCCCGACCTTGGTGCCGTAGCCGATCAGCAGGAACACGAAGGCGAGCGACAGCACGGTCGGTTCGAGCAGCACCTTGGACTGGTCCAGATGCGTCCACAGCAGCGCGTTGCCGCCGGTGCCCAGCGTGCGCTCCGCGGCGAAGTACAGCAGGATCGTGCCGAACAGCGCCTGCGCGATGCCCACGCCGCACAGGATGAAGTACTTCCACGCCGCCTCCAGGCTCGCCGGGCTCCGGTACAGGGAGACCAGCAGCACCGTCGTCAGCGTCGCGGCCTCCATCGCCACCCAGAGGATGCCCATGTTGTTGGTCGTCAGCCCGACCAGCATCGTGAAGGTGAACAGCTGGTACATGCTGTGATACAGCCGCAGCCGCTGCGCGCTGAGCTTGCCGTGGTGTTCCTCGATGCGCATGTAGGGGCGCGAGAACACCGCCGTCGTGAACGCGACGAAGGCGGTCAGCGCCACCAGGAAGACGTTGAACGGGTCGATGAAGAACTGCTCGCCGAAGACGAGCATCGGACCGTCGGCGATGATGCGCGCGGTCAGCACGCCCGCGGCCACCAGCGTCGCGAAGCTCAGCGCGACCCCGAGCTCGGATGCGCGCCGGTGCTGGCCGAACACGGCCTGGATGACGCCGCCCGCGAGCGGGATTCCCAGCAGCCAGAGCATTTCCACGATCAGCGTTCCTTCAGCTTTTCCATGTGGCGGATGTCCAGGCTGTCGAACGTCTCGCGGATGTGGAAGAAGAAGATGCCGAAGATGAAGGTGCCCACCAGCACGTCGAGTGCGATGCCCAGCTCGACCACCATCGGCATCCCGTGCGTGGCGCTGGTGGCGGCGAAGAACAGCCCGTTTTCCATCGCGAGGAAGCCGATCACCTGCGGCACCGCCTTGCGGCGCGTGATCATCATCAGGAAGGACAGCAGCACCGTGGCCATGGCGATGCCGATGGTATGGCGCGAGGCGCCGGTCGCGAGCGCGGAGATCGGCTGTGCGAGGTTGAAGGCGAACACGACCAGCGCGAGCCCGATGAGCATCGTCGAGGGAATGTTGATCATCGTCTCGACGTCCCAGCGCACGTTGAGCTTGCGGATCAGCCGGTGCAGCAGCCACGGCAGCGCGACGACCTTCAGCGCGAACGTGATCGCGGCCGAGTAGTACAGGTGATGCAGCCCCGCGGTGTAGGCGACGGTCGCCGTGCTCACCGAGAGCACCGCGCCCTGCCACGCGAACAGGTTGATCAGCGACAGGATGCGCCGCTGCGAGAGCATCGCGAAGCTGATCAGCAGCAGGATCGCCGCGAGCAGGCTGATGATCTGGTCGAACCAGGCGGCGGAGATGTTCGGCATGTCAGCGTTGCAGCACGGCGTTCAGCAGCACGCCCAGCATCGCCAGCAGGAACGCGGTGGCGACGAACTCGGGCGAGCGAAACAGGCGCATCTTCGCGCTGAGGGTTTCCTGCAGTGCGAGCAGCGCGCCGCCGGCGGCGAGCTTCGCCGCGAGCGCGAGCGCCGCCACCGGCAGCGCCGCGTGGTTGCCGGGCTCGGCGATGCCCCACGGCACGAACAGCGCGATGCCGATCGCCGAATACGTGAACAGCTTCATCGCGACCGCCCACTCGATCAGCGCGAGGTGGCGCGCGGAATATTCCAGGATCATCGCCTCGTGGATCATCGTCAGCTCGAGGTGGGTGGTCGGATTGTCCACCGGCACGCGCGCGTTCTCGGTCGATGACACCATCCAGAAGGCGACCGCGGCGAAGGCGAGGCTCGGATACAGCGCGAACTGCTTGTGCGCGAGCGTCTCGACGATGGTGCCCAGCGAGGTCGACTGGCTGATGATCGACAGGTTGAACAGCACGATCAGCATCGCCGGCTCGGCGAGCGCGCCGATGAACATCTCGCGTCGCGCGCCCAGTCCGCCGAACGCCGTGCCGGTGTCCATCGCGGCGAGCGCCGAGAACACCCGCGCGACGGCGAACACGCCCACCAGCGCGATGACGTCGGCCGCCGGCGCGAGCGGCAGATCGGTCGCGAGCACCGGCACGATGCTCGCCGCGAGCCACATGCAGCCGAACTGTACGTAGGGATTGAAGCGGAAGATCCACGACGTGTCGCGCGTGATCGCCGCATCCTTGTGGAACAGCTTGTGCAGCGCGCGGTAGGGCTGCAGCACGCCGGGCGCGCTGCGGTTCTGCAGCCATGCGCGGCATGCGTTGACCCAGCCGATCAGCAGCGGTGCGGCCGCGACCGCGAGCAGCGACTGGGCGAGCTGGATCAGGGCGCCGGCACTCATCGCACGAACAGCAGCAGGAACAGCAGGGTCAGGAAGCTGTACAGCAGATAGATCGCGATGCGGCCCTGCTGCAGCCGTCCGACCTGGCGCGCCGAGAATTCGGCTGCGACCGCCACCGGCTGGTAGAGCCAGCGCCAGAACTTGTCGCGGATCTCGAGCTCGAAGTGCGGCTTCGCATCGGTCGCGGCCGGCAGGTGGCGCTGCATGTCATAGACCGGCGCAAACATGTGCCGGACCGGCTGCGAGAATCCCGCGGGCGTGTCCTGCATGCGCGGGGTCAGCAGCGGAAAGCCGCAGTCCCACGGATCGGCGATCCTCAGCCGGCCGTGATACATGCGCCGCACCGCGAGGAAGGTGAGCGTCATGACGACCGCGATGACGAGCAGGAAGATCACCGGGCTGTAGCTCGCACGCTCGGGCGCGACCGGCGCGAGCCACAGCCAGGCGCCACGCAGCGCGTCGCTTCCAAGCCCGGCACCGGCGATCTGCTGCGCGACGAACTCCAGGCGGCCCACCAGCCACACCGGCGCGAGCCCCAGCGCGACGCAGCCCGCGGCGAGCCAGCCCATGCCGAGCTTCTCCCATCCGCTCGCCTCGTGCCCATGGGCATGGCCGCGCCGGGCGCCGAGGAACGCGACGCCATAGACCTTCACGAAGCACATGCCGGTCAGCGCGCCGGCGAGCGCCAGCGCCGCCGCGGCAAACGGGATCAGGCTGCGCAGGATGCCGTTGGCGAGCACCGGCGAGAGCAGCGCCGCCTGAAACGTCAGCCACTCCGACACGAAACCGTTGAGCGGCGGCAGCGCGGAGATCGACAGCGCGCCCACCAGAAAGAAGAACGCCGTGTAGGGCATGCTGCGCGCGAGCCCGCCCATCTCGCCGAGGTCGCGCTCGCCGGTCGCATGCAGGATGGACCCGGCACCGAGAAACAGCAGGCCCTTGAACACGGCATGGTTGAGCGTGTGGTAGAGCCCGGCGATCAGCGCGAGCGCCGCCAGCACCTTGTGGCCGGTGCCCAGATAGATCATCGACAGGCCGAGCCCGATCAGGATGATGCCGATGTTCTCGACCGAGTGATAGGCGAGCAGCCGCTTGAGGTCGTGCTGCATCAGCGCGAACAGCACGCCGAACAGCGTCGTCAGCGTCGCGACGATCAGCACGACGACGCCCCACTGCCACTGGACCTGGTGGACCAGGTCGAACACGACGCGGATGAACCCGTAGATCGCCGTCTTGAGCATGACCCCGCTCATCAGCGCGGACACCGGCGAAGGCGCCGCCGGGTGCGCCTCCGGCAGCCACACATGCACCGGCAGCATGCCGGCCTTCGCGCCGAAGCCCACCAGCGCGAGCACGAAGGCCGCGCTCGCCCAGCCCGGCGTGAGCTGCGCCGCGCGCAGCGCCGCGAAGCTGTAGTCGCCGTGCCCGCCGTGCAGCACGCCGAAAGCGAGCAGGATCGCCACCGCACCGACGTGCGCGATCAGCAGGTACAGGAATCCCGCCCGGCGGATGCCCGGCTGGTCGTGCTCCGTCGTGACCAGGAAATACGACGACATCGCCATCGTCTCCCAGGCGACCATGAACAGGTAGGCGTCGTCGGCGAGCATCACCACCGCCATGCTGGCGATGAAGATGTGGTATTCGAGGCACAGCAACCCCAGCGTCGCCCCGTCGGTGTCGCGGAAATACCCGGCCGAGTACAGGCTGACACCGGCACCGGCCGCACCGAGCAGGAACAGGAAGAACCCGGACAGCGCGTCGAGCCGCAGATGGAACGGGAGATCCGGCAGGCCCAGCGGCAGGATCATGACGGTGGCCGCGTCGTCCATCGCGGCAACCCCCGCAAGCGCCATCAGCAGCGATCCGCAAGCGCTCAGCGGGAACAGCACGTCGTTGATGAACGCCGGGCGGGCGCGGCCGATCAGCCCGGCGATCCCGATCGCGAACCACAGCAGCACGATCACGCCGGCGGCGTCGATCGGCAGCGCCGCAGCGAATGCAGCGGGGATCATTTCAGCCGGGGTCCTCCGGTGGGAAGCGTCGTCGTTCGCGTCACGTGCCGTGTCACCGGCTGGACGCTTCTTGCCAGTGGATCATGATTGCCAGTGGATGATGAAGGGACGATCGACTGCGAGCGGATTATATCGCGTAACGGCACCCTCCGGCATGGAGACCAGGGCCGCAAGGCCGACCCTGCCGATCGATCCGGCGAAGAAAAGGCGATTCGAGCGGATCCGCGCCGCGCTCGGCGTCACCTTCTCGCAGCGTATCCGCAAGTTCATCCGCGAGACCATCGAGGCGCACGGCGGGCCGGCAGGCCCGGCGGCGCGAGCGCGATCTGCGGGCGGGAAGGCGCAATCGCGCGCGTCAGCGTGACTACGCCGCGCCGTGCGTGCCGGCGCCGCGTGCTTCGGCCGCTTTGGCGCGACGCAGGCGGTGGCGGGGGTCGCCTCGATCCGCCTCAGAGTTTGACGACGAGCACGGGGCAGACGGCCTGGCCGATGATTTTCTCGCACACGCTGCCGACGATCAGCCGGCCGACGCCGGTGCGGCCATGACTGCCCGCAACGATGAGATCGGCCCCGCGCCCGGTTGCGAATGCGACGATTTCAGTGGCGGGTTCGCCCTCGACCACGGTGCAATCCGCGTCGATTCCATCTCGCACGAGGGCGTCCGTCAGCCGCTGTGCCGCTGCGCGTCCGTCGGCACGGCGTGCCTCGTCGTGCTTCGGGCCGAATACCGTGACCACGGACACCGGAACGGCGAACATCTTCGCCAGGCGTGCGGCGACCACTGCGGCCGACTCCGAATGCCGGGAGCCATCGGTCGCGAGCAGGATGCGGCTGCGCCAGATTGCGGCGAGCCGCGGCACGACCAGCACGTTCGAGTCGGCGGTTCCGATCACCTGCCTGGTCGCGTCTCCGACCATCATCCTGGCCAGCCCACGGCGTCCCCGGCGTCCCATCACGATGACGTCCGAGCGCAGATCGTCTGCGCAGCGCACGATTTCCCGGTAGGGGTTGGTTCCGGAACGCAGTTCCGTTGTCGTTTCGACGCCGCTCCGATGTGCCTGCGAACGGGCGTCTTCCAGCGCTTTCCGGGCTTGAGCCTCGCTGTGCGCGAACGCAGCGGTGGCGATGCCCTCGGTCTCCAGATCGATCAGGGCGACCGTCACGGTCGTCAGTTCGCCGCCGGATCGTTTGGCCAGACCGGTCGCGACCTCGAGTGCGCCGGCCGAGAACTCCGAACCGTCGGTTGCGACCAGAATGCGATCGAAGCGCGCCAGCGGCGAGAGCTGGCTCGGCGCCCGAGCGGGTACGCGCGGAATGGCCGTCGCGGCCGCGGCGGCCAGTTCGGCGCGGCTCGCGCGCACGCCCGACGCCAGCGCGCGCAGGATGATGAACGCACCGAGCAGCAGCGCGACCACCATCACCGCGAAGCTCGCGTCCTCGAGCAGCCTGGCGGTATCGGCGGACAGCCGCGAGATGACATCGAGATCGGAAAGGTAGACCGGGATCGCGATTGCGCGCGAGATCAGCACGACGATCATGATGGTCCCCATGACCACCTTGACCATATACGGCTTCACGTAGGTCGTGCCGATCGCGCCCAACTGGATCCCGAACAGCGAGCCGGCAAGAATGATCATGGCCAGCCGGATGTCGACATATCCGCCCCATCCGTACTTGATCGTGCCACCCACGCCCATGATGAAGGCGATCACCAGTTCGGTGGCGGAAGCCATCAGCGAGGGTACGCCGAGCACATAGATCATCGCCGGCACGCCGATGAAACCGCCCACCGCGATGGTCGCGGCCAGGATGCCGGCCGCGAACCCGATGGGCACCGTGACGAGAACGGAGATCTTCGTCTTGATGCTCGGGAAATAAACCATCGTGCCGGGGACGTTCAGCGCCTGCACCGCGCGGGCGAGCTTCGTCAGCGTTTCCGATTCGCTCCGGTCGCCGCTGCGGTAGATGCGCCAGGCGTCGCGCAGCACGTAGCCGCCGACGAGCGCGAGCACGACCACGAAGACGACGCTGACATACAGGTTGGAGCCGTCGTTTCCGAAGGCCCTCCTGATCGATTCCTGGATGTGGGCGCCGTAGAGCATGCCGGCTTCCGCCGATACCCCCAGAACGATGCCGAGCTTCACATCGACCTGGCCGTACTTGGCACGCTTGATCGAACCGACCAGCGCCTTGGGAAACTTGTGGCAGATGTTGCTCGCCACCGCGACGATGCCCGGCGCTCCGAGACCCATCATGGCCGGTGTGAGCACGAAGGCGCCGCCGGAGCCGATGAATCCGCTTACCAGCCCGCCGATGAACCCCACCACGAACAGGTAAGCGACGTTGAACGGGTCGAGCTGGATGAAAGATGCGCTGACTGGTTCCAACACGTCCCCGTCTATTTCCTGGCCTTGATGCCGATGAAGTCCCAGAACGCTCCGGTGAACGCACCATGCGTGACGGAAACCGCGAAGGCGAAAGCTATCGGAATGAGGAACGCCCAGCCGCCCCGGCCGGTGACCTGCATCAGTTCGCGCTCGAAGAAGAACAGCGCGAAGTAAAGCGCGGCGGTCAGTGAACCGTAGCCGACGAGTTTGCCGATGTCATTGCCCTTGTCCATGATCGGTTCGACGGGTCGTTACCCCGCATGCCGCGCGCCGCGATGCACCGTGCAGGCGAAGGCGCGATTGTAAGACTGGCGCAGAGCCGATCACAAAACAAAAGGCCGATTGCACGAATAAAAACGTCCTATTTCGCGAGGCGGCGGCGGAGGATCGGAAGAGCTCGGGTGCGATGGCCGAGAGGATCTCGTCGGGTTCCGCGGCCGGCTTGACCACCAGCACCGCACACTCGGCCAGGCCGATGACCCGATCGGAGACGCTGCCCAGCATCATGCGATTCAGGCCCCTGCGGCCGTGGCTGCCCACGACGATCAGGTCCGCCCCCAGTTCCTGCGCCTTGCGCACGATCAGCGGACCGGGCCGCCCCCGCGCGGTACAGGCGTCGGCCTCGACGCCTTCCACGCGGAGCGCGGCCGCGGCCGCCT
>JBBIUI010000063.1:0-13645 GCA_037440385.1 Rhodocyclales bacterium
AGCTTACGTCGTCAACGATCGCGGTCAGCCTCGTGCTCGGGACCGAGCCGGCGGCCACGCCACTATCGGCCGCCGCGACGGCGGTCATCGAGACCGGGGACACTCCCGCCGAAATTGCGGATACTCCCGCGTTGGCGGCAACGGAGGCCGCCTACGAAAGGACGCATCTGAATTCGTCGTTTACCTTCGACAACCTGGTCAACGGCCGCGCGAACGACCTCGCCCGCGCCGCCGCGCTCCAGGTCGCCGAGCATCCCGGTACCTCCTATAACCCGCTGTTCATCTACGGCGGAGTCGGTCTGGGCAAAACCCACCTGGCTCACGCGCTCGGCAACGCGGTATTTCGCGCCGACCCGACCCGCACCGTCCGTTATGTGCATGCCGAGGATTACTTCGCCGATGTCGTCCGGGCATATCAGCAGAAGGCCTTCGACAACTTCAAGCGATATTATCGATCGCTGGACATGTTGCTGATCGACGACATCCAGTTCTTCAACAACAAGAACAGGACTCAGGAAGAGTTTTTCTATGCCTTCAATGCGCTCACCTCTGCGAAAAAACAGATCGTCATCACCTGCGATACCTATCCCAAGGACATCGAAGGCCTGGAGGACAGGCTGATTTCGCGTTTCGATTGGGGTCTCCAGGTCGCACTCGAACCGCCCGAGCTCGAGATGCGCGTAGCCATTCTGAAGAAGAAGGCCGAAGCCGAACGGATCGAACTGTCCGACGAGGTCGCTTTCCTGATCGCCAAGAACCTGCGCTCCAACGTGCGCGAACTGGAAGGGGCTCTGAAGAAGGTCATTGCATACGCGCGTTTCCACTGTCTGCAGATCAACCTCGAACTGGCCAAGGAGGCCCTCAAGGATCTGATCGGCGCGCGCAACCGGCAGATCACGCTGGAGGTCATCCAGAAGACCGTCGCCGATTACTACAAGATCAAGGTGGCGGAAATGTTCTCCAAGAAACGCACGCGCAACGTCGCGAGACCTCGTCAGGTCGCAATGTGGCTGGCCAAGGAACTCACGATGGAGAGCTATCCCGCTATCGGCGAAGCGTTCGGAGGTCGCGACCACACGACCGTGTTGCATGCGTATCGGACGATTTCGGAAAAGCGATCCAAGGACGATGGCATTAAACGCGATCTGCATGTCCTCATCCAGGTTCTGCGTAGTTGATGATCACCCGGATAACGATTGGACGAATTGTGGACGAGTCACGTAAACGCTCTTCTTCAGAAATCGGTCTACATTTCATCCACAGTCTTTCAACAGTCTTTTCTCGGATCGGTCCAGCCAGGTTTCTTCATGTTCGACAATACATTGCTTGACCTATCCACAATGCCACCGGCCTGTTTATCCTATTAAAGGGTTTACTCGATGCTTCTCATCCAATGCAAGCGCGACGATCTGCTGGTACCTCTGCAATCGGTCTGTGGCATCGTCGAAAAGCGCCAGACGCTGCCCATCCTTGCGAACGTGTTGATCACGAAGGCTGGAGACGCGCTCAGCGTGCTGTCGACGGATATCGAGATGCAGATCACGACCCGGGCCGTAGGAAAACTCGGACCCGAGGACGTCGCGATCACGGTAGGCGGAAGAAAGTTGCAGGATATCCTCCGTTCGCTTCCGGATGATTCGGATCTGGCTGTATCGATCGATGATCAGAAGCTTTCCGTGCGCGCCGGACGGAGCCGTTTTTCTCTGCAGACGCTTCCCGCCGAGGACTACCCGCGAATGGCGCCCGCCGAAGGCGAGACCGTAACGCTCCGGCTTCCTCAACGGGAGATCAAGCGTCTGCTGTCCCTCGTGCAGTATGCGATGGCTCAGCAGGATATCCGGTACTACCTGAACGGGCTGTTGCTGGTTGCCGCCGGAAACGAACTGCGCATGGTGGCCACCGATGGCCACCGGCTGGCCTTTGCCAGCGAGAAACTGGAAGAAGGGCTTTCGACGGCGGAAGCCATTTTGCCTCGCAAGACGGTTCAGGAGCTGAACCGTCTGCTGGCCGATACCGATGATGTACTCGAAATGAACCTGGCAGCGAATCAGGTCACCTTTCGCTTCGGCGGGATCGAATTGATCTCGAAACTCATCGACGGCAAGTTCCCCGATTACGAGCGAGTCATTCCGAAAAGCTACAGCCAGCAGATCCGGCTGGACCGGATCTCGTTATTGAAGGCTTTGCAGAGAGTAGCGATTCTGACCAACGAGAAGTTCCGGGGCGTACGGCTCGTGCTGACCACCGGCAGCCTTCGCATCGCGAGCAGCAATAGCGAACACGAAGAAGCGCAGGAAGAACTCGAGATCGATTACACAGGGGAACCCATCGACATCGGGTTCAACGTCAACTATCTGCTGGACGTACTGAACAACGTATCCGGGAACGAAGTGTCGTTGCATTTGAGCGACGCCAATTCGAGCGCACTCTTAACGCTGCCGGAAAACGACAGCTTCAAATACGTCGTCATGCCGATGCGCGTATGACGGAATGACGGTATGACGAATTGGCCGGAGAACCGAATGCCGCGCGACGCATTGGAAGGACTGGACGGAACAAACGGAACGGGCGGGGAAGACGCGATCTACGATTCGAGCAGCATACAGATCCTGAAGGGTCTGGAAGCCGTGCGCAAGCGGCCCGGCATGTACATCGGGGATACCTCGGATGGCACCGGGCTGCATCACATGGTATTCGAGGTCGTCGACAATGCGATCGACGAGGCGCTGGCCGGTTACTGCAACGAAATCGGCGTCATCATCCATCCGGACAATTCGATCTCCGTCACCGACAACGGACGCGGCATTCCCGTAGACATCAAGCAGGAGGACGAACTGCACCGATCGGCCGCGGAGATCGTGATGACCGAGCTTCATGCCGGCGGCAAGTTCGACGACAACGCGTACAAGGTTTCGGGCGGACTGCACGGAGTCGGCGTGTCGGTCGTCAACGCGTTGTCCCAGTGGCTCAGGCTGACGATCCGCCGCGATGGACAGACGTATTTCATGGAGTTTCGCGACGGTGTGCCGGTCGCACCGCTCGCCGTGATCGGGGAAACCACGAAGCGCGGTACCGAAGTGCATTTTCTGGCGAGCCAGGAGGCTTTCGGGCTGGTCGAGTTTCATTACGACATCCTGGCGCGCAGGCTGCGCGAACTGTCTTTCCTGAACAACGGCGTGCGTATCCTGCTCGCAGACAAACGCATCGGCAAGGAGGAGGAGTTCGCCTACACCGGAGGCGTGACGGGGTTCGTCGAGTACATCAACCGGTCGAAGTCGGTACTGCACCCGACGATTTTCCGCGGTCAGGGGGAACGGGATGGCATCGTCATCGACGTGGCGATGCAGTGGAACGACTCCTACCAGGAGCAGGTGCTGTGCTTCACCAACAACATCCCACAGAAGGATGGCGGGTCGCACCTGACCGGGCTTCGCGCAGCGCTCACACGTGTGATCAACAAGTACATCGACGAACACGAGCTCGCGAAGAAAGCCAGAGTCGAAACGACCGGAGACGACATGCGCGAAGGCCTCGCGTGCGTGCTGTCGGTGAAGGTGCCGGATCCGAAGTTCTCGTCCCAGACCAAGGAAAAGCTCGTCTCCTCCGAGGTTCAGCCGGTGGTGCAGGAAATCGTGGCGGCCAGGCTTGCCGAGTATCTGCTCGAACGCCCGCAGGACGCGCGCATCATCACGAGCAAGATCGTCGATGCGGCGCGTGCGAGGGAGGCGGCGCGACGGGCACGAGACATGACACGCCGCAAGGGCGTGCTCGACGGCGTCGGACTGCCCGGAAAGCTGGCGGACTGTCAGCTGAGCGATCCGGCGGCCTGCGAGCTGTACCTCGTGGAGGGCGACTCGGCGGGCGGTTCCGCCAAGCAGGGGCGCGACCGCAGGTTCCAGGCGATCCTGCCGCTCAAGGGCAAGATCCTCAACGTCGAGAAAGCGCGTTTCGACAAGCTGCTGTCCTCGCAGGAAATCGTCACACTGATCACCGCGCTGGGAACCGGGATCGGAAAGGACGAATTCAAGCCGGAGAAGCTGCGCTATCACCGCGTGATCATCATGACCGATGCCGATGTAGACGGCGCACACATCCGCACGCTGCTGCTGACCTTCTTCTACCGGCAGATGCCCGAGCTGGTCGAACGCGGCCACATCTACATCGCCCAGCCGCCGCTGTACAAGCTCAAGCACGGCAAATCGGAGCGCTATCTCAAGGACGAGCACGAGCTCAACCAGTACCTGCTGCGGCTCGCACTGGAAGGCGCTTCACTGACGCCGCGTGCGGATGCCGATCCAATCCGCGCGGAATCGCTGGAGGGCCTTGCGCGTGCCTATCTGCTGGCCGTCGCGGTCATCGGGCGGCTCGCCGATGGTTTCGACTCCGAAGTGCTTCACGCGCTGCTTGCCAACGACATCGGTTTCGACCTGTCGGATGGCGAGGCCGCGAACCGCACCGTCGCGGCGCTGCGCGCCCGGCTGCCGGAGAACATCCGCCTCGAGCCGCAGTTCGACGAGAAGACCGAACGCTGGCGGCTTCGCGTGGAGAAAACCGTGCACGGCAACGCGAAGTCCGGTTTCATCGACCAGGATCTGCTCGCTACCGGAGACTACCGGCACATTCGCCATGCAGCGCAGTTGACGGCCGGACTGGTCGGTCCCGGTGCATCGATCGAGCGAGGTGAAAAGCGGCAGCCCGTGACGAACTTCGGACAGGCCGTTCGATGGCTGCTCGCGGAGGCCGAAAGCGGGCTGTCGAAACAGCGTTACAAGGGTCTGGGCGAGATGAACCCCGAGCAACTGTGGGAGACGACGATGAACCCCGCTACCCGCAGGCTGCTGAAGGTGAAGATCGACGATGCGATCGCGGCGGACGAGATCTTCGCGACGCTGATGGGCGACGAAGTCGAACCCAGGCGCGCGTTCATCGAGGAAAACGCGCTCGCCGCGAAGAACATCGACATTTGAGCCGTGGAGCGTTCAACCCAGATTGTCCATTGGAACGCGAGCGGATTGGGCAGCCGAGGGCGAGCAGGTTTGCGTTCGCGCGACGAGCCGATAATCTTGTCTATCGGCGAGGAGCGCGGGCGCAAAGATGCCGCCCGCAGGCCCCAAGCCGCCGCGTAGGGCAAATGCGGTAGGGGTAACTGCCCTCAAACAGCCTCTGCCCGGTCTAATGGACAATCCGGGTTCAACGGTGTCGTGGCGCGAGGGTGGCCAGGAGCGTCACGGCAGCGCTGCGATTCACGGCTTGGGCGAGACTTTTCGCTTGCGCTTTTTCGGTTTCGCGGCCGTGGCCGGTCGTTTTGCAGCACCATACACGATGGTGGCCTTCTCCCTTCCGGGCTTGCCGCGGGCGGCCGTGATCTCGAGTGCTTCGGGCAGCGGCGGTTCCTCGGCCATGACGGCAGGCGGCTGGCGAAAAAGTTCGTCGAAGGCCTGGAGATAGGCCCGCCGCAGCTCGTCGATCGGCCGGCCGTCGGCCTGCGCGATGCGCATCGCGCGCATCAGCTCGTCCATGCGCGCCGGAGCGGGGATCGAGCGGACCGCTGCGGGAGGCTCATCGGCTCGATTTCGGGCAGCGTCCGCGAAACGCTCGCGCGACGAGACGAGTCTCGCGATGCCGTAATGGCCGTGGCGTATCGCCCAGGCAGCGGCATCCTCGCCGATCTCGTTCGACGCAGTGGTGTCGGCCCCGCGCTCGACGAGCAGCTTCGCCAGTTCATCGTGCCCCTCGCGGGCGGCCATCATCAGCACCGTCGAGCCATTCGGTGAGCGAGCGCTGACATCGGCCCCGCGCTCGATCAGCAAACGGGCCACGTCCGCATTCCCGGCAAACACCGCATAGTGCAGCGCCGACCAGCGCAGGCCGTCGCGGTTGACGCGGGCACCGCGATCGAGCAACCAGCGAACGGCCTCGATCCGCCCTTTCCATGCGGCATGCATCAGCGCCTGCTCGTCCACGGGGTTGGTCCGGTCGATGTCGGCGCCGCGTTCGAGAAAGAGCTCCATCATCGGGATGTCACCTTCCCACGCGGCGATCATGAGCCCGCTGCCGATGCGATCGGCCATGAAATCCGGATCCAGACCCTCGTCGAGCCAGGCCCGCGCCGAGCGCTGATCGCCTAGTTCGATCGCGATGGCGAAGCGTTCGGGATCGGGCGGCGCGCCGCGCACCGGCGAAGCCGGTCCCGCAGCGATCGCCGCCGCGACAATCAAGGGTGCGAGGCGCACAATCGTCCGCGTGCGAACTGCGCCGAACCAACCATCGATGCGAAGCCGCGCCGGGTTCAGGTTATCGGCCGCGCTGGTCGTTTCCGGGCTGCTCCATGCAGTGGCGCTGTTACCCATCGCCGCAAGCATACCGCCTCATGCCGCTCGCGAGCCGCTGGCCGTGCGTCTCGTGGCTGCCAGGGAAGAAGCGACACGGAAGGCGGGCGCACCGACCGCCGTGCTCGAGGACACGCTGGACCACGAGCCCGGTCACGTTCCCGGGCGAAGGCGCGATGTCGCCGAACCCGATCGGCGACACGCGCGGGGACGTGCCCGACTGCGCGCCGAACGGTTGCCATCGGAAAGCGCGCGGCAAACCTCGAAGCGCCTCTCACAGAGCCTGTTCTATCCGCCCGAAGCGCTTGCGCAGGGGCTGGAGGGCGAGGTGGTGCTGCTGCTCGAAACCGGAGAAGGCGGCCGTATCGAGACGGCTTCGATCGCCGGCAGTTCCGGCCACGACATTCTCGACGAAGCCGCACTGCGCGCCGTCCGCCGCATGGGCAGCCTCGGCCCGGCAGCGGCCGGAAAGGCGATCCTGTTTCCCGTGCGCTTCCGGATACGGTGAGCACCCGCGCCGGCGGATCGTCAGAACTTCCGGATCACCCACATCGGCACGCTGAGCCCGGAATCGAGCGTGTCCTGGCGCGACATGACTCCATCGCCGCGCCGGTCGACCAGGTAGTAGGGCGTACCGTGAGCGGGCGTCACCTTGATCATGTACAGCTTCCCGTTCAGGCGGAATTCCTCGACGACGTCCTGGCCCTGCTTGCGGATCGTGACCTGCGGTTCGAGCGATTCGTCCGTCATGCCGGGCGGCGGTGCGGGAGGCTCCGGCACGGGTTGCAGATCCGCGGGCCGGCCGACCTGGGCGGCGGCGGGCAGACACAGCATTGCGGCGAGCAGCAGTACGGGTAGGCGCATGACGGGGGACCGGAAAGCGGAGCGCGCGTGCGCTCACAGGTTGAGCATCAGTTCGTGTTCTTCGGGCAGCGGCATGAAGCCGCGCGTCTCGTAATACTTGAAGATCGCATCGACGACTTCTTCCGGATCGTTCTTCACCTGGATCAGATCCATGTCCTCGGGCGCGATCATGCCCTCGCCGACCAGCCGGTCGCGGAACCATCCGATCAGGCCTCTCCAGAACGGTTCATGGACGAGGATCAGCGGGATCTTGCGCGTCTTTCCGGTCTGCACCAGCGTGAGCGCCTCCGCGAGTTCGTCGAGCGTACCGAAACCGCCCGGCAGCACGACATAGGCAGTCGCATAGCGCACGAACATGTACTTGCGCGCGAAGAAGTGATGGAAGGTATGCGAAATATCCTGGTAGGGGTTCTCCGCCTGCTCCTCGGGCAGCCGGATGTTCAGTCCGACGCTGGGGCTGCGTCCGAAATACGCGCCCTTGCTGGCCGCTTCCATGATGCCCGGGCCGCCGCCCGAGATCACCGAGAAGCCGGCGTCGGAGAGCATGCGCGCGATTCTCTCGGCAAGCATGAAATATGCGGAATCGGCTTCGACTCGCGCGCTTCCGAAGATCGACACGGCCGGCCGGATGCGGTTCAGGCGCCCGGTCGCCTCGACGAATTCTGACATAATCCCGAACACGCGCCACGCCTCACGCGACGCATAGGCGCGCGCAGCCGGGCCGGGGTCGATGTCGTTCGGAAGCTTGTCCCGGGTGTTCATGATTTTTTCATAAGGCGGACAGCGCCACCGTCTCGAATCCTCGATGCCGACCCTGCTGCTCGTCGATGCTTCCTCGTACCTGTACCGCGCCTTCCACGCGATGCCGGACCTGCGCAACCGCGCGGGCGAGCCGACCGGCGCGATCTACGGCGTGCTCGCCATGCTACGTCGGCTGCGCAGCGACATCAAGGCGGACTATCTCGCATGCGTGTTCGATGCGCGCGGCAGGACCTTCCGGGAAGAGCTCTATCCGGCCTACAAGGCGCAGCGACCTTCGATGCCCGAGGACCTGGCCTGCCAGATCGCGCCGCTGCACGATGCGATCCGCGCACTCGGCTGGCCGCTCGTCTCGGTCGAGGGCTGCGAGGCGGACGACGTCATCGGCACGCTGACCCGCGAGGCCGCGATGCGCGGCATCGACTGCGTGGTCTCGACCGGAGACAAGGATTTCGCCCAGCTCGTCGACGCGCATGTGCGGCTCGTCAACACGATGACCGGCGAGACGCTGGACGAGGCCGGCGTCGCGCGCAAGTTCGGCGTGCCGCCCGAGCGCATCGTCGATTACCTGGCGCTGGTCGGAGACGCCGTCGACAACGTCCCCGGCGTCGACAAGGTCGGCCCGAAGACCGCGGCGAAATGGATCGCGCGATACGGTTCGCTCGACGGGCTGCTCGCTCACGCCGATGACCTTCCGGGCGCGCCCGGAGCGAACCTGCGCAAGGCACGCGATTTCCTTCCGCTCGCGCGCAGGCTCCTCGCGATCTCGCGCGACGTCGAACTGCCGGTGCACGTGGCCGACCTCGCGCCGGCGCCGCCCGATTGCGACAGGCTCGCCGAACTGTTCGCGCGGCTGGAGTTCCGGACCTGGCTGAACGACCTGCGGGAATCCGGCGGTACGCGCCAGCCGGCAGCCGGCGCGGGCGCGCCCGCGGCCGAGGGCTCGCATCGCAGCCGATACGAAACGATCCTCACGCGCGAGCAGCTCGACACCTGGCTGGCGAGGATAGGCCGTGCCCCGCTCGTCGCCTTCGACACCGAGACCACCGGCCTCGACCCGATGCGCGCGCGGCTGGTGGGCATGTCCTTCGCCACCGGGCCGGGGGAAGCGGCCTATCTGCCGCTCGCCCACCGCTACGCCGGCGCGCCGGAGCAATTGCCGCTCGAAGAAGTGCTGTCGCGGCTGCGGCCGTGGTTCGAATCGACGAGCGCCCGCAAGCTCGGGCAGAACCTGAAATATGACATGCACGTGCTTGCGAACCACGGCATCCGGCTCGCCGGCGCCGCGCACGACACGATGCTCGAATCCTACGTGCTGGAGTCCGACAAGAGCCACGACCTGGACGCGCTGGCCCGGCGCCATCTGGATCTGCGCACGCTCACCTACGACGAGGTCACCGGCAAGGGCGCGGCGCGTATCGGTTTCGACCAGGTCGAGCTGGCGCGAGCCTGCGAGTACGCGGCGGAAGACGCCGACGTCACGCTGCGCCTGCACGAGGCGATTTACCCCCGGCTCGCGGCCCAGCCGCGCCTGCACGCGCTGTATCGCGACATCGAGCTGCCGGTGATGGAAGTGCTCTTCACGATGGAGCGAGCCGGCGTGCTCGTCGATGGCGGGGCACTCGCACGGCACAGCCGGGAGCTCGAGGCGCGCATGATCGAGATCGAGTCGCGCGCCCATGCGGCCGCGGGCCGGCCGTTCAACATCGGCTCGCCGAAGCAGATCCAGGAGATCCTGTTCGAACGCGAGAAGCTCCCGGTGCTCAAGAAGACGCCCTCGGGTGCGCCTTCCACCGACGAGGAGGTGCTCGCGCAACTCGCGCTCGACTATCCGCTTCCGAGGCTGATCCTGGATTTCCGCATGCTGGCGAAACTCAAGAGCACCTACACCGACAAGCTCGTGCGCATGATCAACCCGGACACCGGGCGCGTGCATACCAGTTTCTCGCAGGCCACCGCGGTCACCGGACGGCTCGCGAGCTCGGATCCCAACCTGCAGAACATTCCGGTGCGAACCGAGGAAGGCAGGCGTATCCGCCAGGCCTTCGTCGCACCGCCGGGTTCTCGGATCGTCTCGGCCGACTACTCGCAGATCGAGCTTCGCATCATGGCGCACTTGTCGCGCGACGAAGGCCTG
Source organism: Rhodocyclales bacterium (assembly GCA_037440385.1). GTDB lineage: Bacteria > Pseudomonadota > Gammaproteobacteria > Burkholderiales > Rhodocyclaceae > CG2-30-68-42. Next base: position 10,090 of record JBBIUI010000063.1, read on the forward strand.
CTGCGGGCCTTCGCGGCGGGCGAGGACATCCACCGCGCCACCGCCGCGCAGGTGTTCGGCATCGCGCCGGCCGAGGTCTCGTCCGAACAGCGCCGCTATGCCAAGGTGATCAACTTCGGGCTGATCTACGGCATGTCGGCGTTCGGGCTGGCGCGCGAACTGGGGCTGGAGCGCAGCGCCGCGCAGGGCTTCATCGACCGCTATTTCGCGCGCTATCCGGGAGTCGCGCGCTTCATGGAGGATACCCGCGAGAAGGCGCGCGCGCAGGGTTACGTCGAGACCTTGTTCGGGCGGCGCATGTGGGCCACCGATATCCGCAGCGGCAACAACGCGCTGCGCCAGGGTGCGGAGCGCGCAGCGATCAACGCGCCGATGCAGGGCACCGCCGCCGATCTCGTCAAGCTGGCGATGATCGCGGTCGAGCACTGGCTCGAAGCCGAACGGCTGCGCGCGAAGCTGATCCTGCAGGTGCACGACGAACTGGTGCTCGAGGTTCCGCACGACGAGCTCGATCGCGTGCGTGCGCGCCTGCCCGAGCTGATGTCGGGTGTGGCCGAGCTGGCGGTGCCGCTGCTGGTCGAAGTCGGCGTCGGGGCGAACTGGGACGAGGCGCATTGACGCCCGGCGCCGCGGCGCGGGCCGCTCAGGCGCCGACGTGCTTGCGCCAGGCGCGGCGGATGTTGCCGGCGAGCCGGGCGAGGCGCCGTTCCAGCCGATGGCGCGCGTAATTCAGGCGGTCCGTCGCGGCGGCGGTCGCGCCGTGCGCGGCGCGCACGTAAAAGTCATTGACGTCGATGCTGTGCCGGTAGGCATAGCCGTGGCGGACGAAATACTCGCGTATGGCGCGCGGGCGTGTCCTGCTGTTCGACTCGATGACGACGACGGCCGGCCGCCAGCGCGCGATGTCGAAGCCCCGAAGCACGTCGAGCTCCGCGCCTTCCACATCGATGCTGACGAAATCGATCGCCGCGGCACCGACCTCCTCCAGGATCGAATCGAGCGTGCGAGCCGGCACGCGAATCGGCTCGGCTGTGCAGCCCATGCCGGCGAGCCGTCGCGCATGCTCCGGCGTGAGCCGGGTCGTCGAATACACTCCCGCAGAGCGCACCATGTGGAAGGTGATCTCCGCGATCGCGCTCGAGCCGACGGCGGCGCAGTGCAAGCAGTGCGAGCGCGGACGGCTGGCGCGGCAATGGGCGGCGCGCTCTGGATCCGGTTCGACCAGCACGCCGGTCCAGCCGATTTGCTCGAAGTGATAGCTGTTGCTCAGATCGACGCCGTCGTAGGCGCCGACATCGACGTAGTAGCCGCGGCGCTTGTGCCCGAAGAACTCGTCCAGCCAGCGGTCCTCGCCGTTCTGGGAGCGAAAGGTGTCCGCCGCGGCTTCGCCGGGCGCACGGGGTCGTTGCTGCATCGTGTCCATGGGAACGAGGGAAGTCGGGGCCAGTGCAGGTAAAGGGCAATGATGGGCCGGAGGCCGCCGCGTCAGCGTCGGGCGTGGATGTTCTCGCGCCACTCACGCGCAGCCCGCAGCAGGTTCGCGGCGCGCTTCTCGTAGGTGTGATCGCGCATCACGCGGGCATGAGCGGCCTCGGCGATCGCGCGGGTTTCCTCGAAATGCGCGAGGAAGTATCGGATGCGGTCGATGCAATCGTCCAGGCCGCGGTAGCCCGCCCATTCCGTGTTCCGGTCGAAGTCGTCCGCGGCATGATGCCGCTCGTCGGAGAGCATGAACCCGCCTCGCGCCGGCACGCCATAGCAGCGCTCGGGCAGACCCCAGGACATCTCGACGCCCGCGCGCGAGCGGTGGTCGCACGACGAGCGGTAGTTCAGGTTGATGATCGAGCGCTGGATCACGTCGATCTGTTCCTGATCGCTCATGCCGCCCGAGCTACGGAACAGCACGCGCAGGCCGAGCGCTTCCAGGCGCGGGCGCAGGGCCTCGAAGAAGCGCTGCCGCTGCGCATGCTCCTTGTAACGGGCACCGTCCAGGTTTCCGACGAAGCTGACGTCCCAGCGGAAGAACGCGGGGTCGCGCATCTCCGCGAGCGTGTGGCCGTGCAGATTGTAGTTGCGCACCCACACCGCGTTGGCGCTGTAGATCTTGACCGGCGCGAAGTCAAAGGTGGGCTGCAGGGTGTGGGTCGCATAGATGTCGAGGACGCGCAGCCATTCGAACAGCTTCAGCCGGCGCACCAGCCGGCCCATGTGCCAGGGGGCGTCGCGGTCGAGGCCGATCAACGGCACGCCGGCGCGTGCGAGCCGGCGTTTGAGTTTCAGCGCGGCCCACGGGTCACGCACCCCGTGATAGAGGCTGACGAGGCAAAGCGCCGCGCGCGCCAGATGCGCGGGATCGGGCCGCTCGCCGATCGCGGCGACCTCGAAGCCCAGGTTCTCGAACGCATCCTGAAACATGTCGGAACGCGTGTTCAAGCCGAACAGCACGAGGGCGCGTGCCCCGATCGCGCTCATGTCCGCCTCGCACCGTGTCCGGCCGCACTCATCGCTGCATCCGTCACAGGAAAGACTTCAGCCAGTTGCGCGCGATACGCCGGCGTTGCGCGGCAATGCGCGCGTGTCGCCACAGCAGGCCGAAGACCCCTTGCCGGCGCAGGCTGCGGCGGATTTCGCGACGGGTTTCCGGCGAGCCGATCTTCGCGAGATGGTGGAAGATCGACAATGCGCCATCGACCAGTTGCCAGGCGATCTCGCGCGCCAGCCTCGGATCGTCCACACCGGCCAGGATCCCGTCCAGCTCCCGGGCGTTGAACACCGAGCTTTCCACCACGAGGCGCCAGCGGGTATCGGTTGCGGCACCCGGCACGGGACGCCGAACGGGCTTGCGGTAGTGGACGAGCGGCGTCGCATCATAGCGCACGCGACGCGCGGCGATCAGCGCGCGGGTGCTCCACGGAACGTCCTCGTGGATCCACGGCGGCACGAAGCGCAGGCCGGTGCGTTCGATGAAGTCGCGCCGATACAGATGCAGCCACACGAAATGGAGGAAATTCCGCCGTGACAGCCGCTCGTACAACCACCGGGCGCCGGGCATCGGGTCCGTTGCCCGCTCGCCGGGGTAGATGAGCCGCTCGGGCTGCCTGCCTTCGAAATCGAACCAGCCGTTGAACAGCGCGATGTCCAGATCGTCCCGTCGAGCCATGCCGAGCGCGACTTCGCAATGGTGCGCATCGAGCCTGTCGTCCGAATCGAGGAACGCGAGCCATTTTCCGCGCGCATGATCCAGGCCGGTGTTGCGGGCGGCGGACAGCCCCGCGTTTGGCTGCCGGACGACGCGCATCTGCGGAAGTCGATCGGCATAATCGGCCAGGATGGCGGGGCACTCGTCGGTGGAGCCGTCATCGACCGCGATGATCTCGTCGGGTGGCCGTGTCTGGGCCGCGACGCTGTCCAGGCAGGCGGGAAGATAGGCGGCCACGTTATACACCGGCATGACCAGGCTGAGATCCGGTTGTGCGCTCATGCCGTGGCGTGCTCCCGTTCTTCGCGCAGTGCGCCGTACGCGGCCGCGACCTGCGCCACGCCGATGTCGGCCACG
>JBBIUI010000064.1:0-13553 GCA_037440385.1 Rhodocyclales bacterium
ATCACCCGGATTTCCCCGTCGAGCGCACGCACGCGCTCGGCCATGCCGGTGAGCCCGCTGCCCGAGCCGGCGGGCAGCCGCTGCGGATCGAAACCGCAGCCGTCGTCGCGCACCGACACGCACACCCGCCCGTCTTCGCACCACGCGCTGATGTCCACGCGGCTCGCTTGCGCATGTCGCAGCGCGTTGGTGAGCGCTTCCTGAACGATGCGGAAGACGGCGGTCTCAACGCCGGGCTCGGGCCGCTCGGGCAGCGGCCCGACCGATGTCACCACCGGGATGCCCGAGCGCACTGCCTGCTGCCGCCCGTACCACTGCACGGTGGCGGCCAGACCGAGGTCGTCGAGCATCGCCGGGCGCAGATCCAGCGAGCGGGCGCGGACCCGGGCGATGGTCTGGTCGGTCAGATCCACACTGTCCCGGAGCAGCGCGCCGGCGCGCGCATCGGTGCACTCGCGCCGCAGCGCGGATAGATTGAGCTTGAGCGCGGTGAGGGCCTGGCCGAACTCGTCGTGCAGCTCGCGCGCCAGCGCGCGCCGCTCCTCCTCCTGCACGTTCAGCAGCCGGCGCGACAGGCTCCGGTAGCGCTGCTCGCTCGCGAGCAGCGATACCTCCGCGCGCCTTGCCTCGGTGATGTCGGTCCAGGCGCCGACGATCTCGAGGGTCTCGCCTGCCGCGTCGGCGATGCGGCGCTTCTCGTCGCGCACCCAGATCGTATGCCCATCGCGCGTGCGGACCCGGTATTCGTCCGTGACCAGATCCGTGGTCAGCAACGCGGACTGGCGCGCGTCCATCCGTGGCTGGTCCTCCGGATGCACCTGCTCGCGCCACCAGCCCGGCTGCATGGCCTCGGCGACCGAAAAGCCGACCAGCCGCGTGATGTTCTCGCTGACGTAGGTCGGACGGAACGTTCCCTGCGCACAGGTCAGTGCATACGTGGCGACCGGACTGCGGGCCATCAATTCCGCGAGGCGGCGCTCGGTGGCGCGCAGTTGCGCCTGCCCGGCCGCGCTGGCGATGCGCTCGTGCAACGACTGGATGCCGAAGGCGAGATTGGCAGCGAGCTCCTCGAACAGACCGATCTCTGCGGCGCCGTACGCGTCGGTGTGCTCTGCGCACAGGGTCAGCGCACCGATGACCCGCCCATGTACGCGCAGCGGCAGCGCGCAACAGGCCGCGAAACCGCAGGCTTGGGCGCACTCGCGCCATGGCGCGTAGCCGGGGTCGGGCGGGAGGCTCGCGACGGTCACGGTGCGGCCTTCGCGTATCGCGGTGCCGGTCGGGCCGCACCCTAGCGTTTCGTCGGCCCAGCTCGGATCGAGCGAGCGCACGTACCGGGCGCCGCGACCGGCGTGCGCGGCCACGCGCACCGATTTTCGCTCGTCCTCGACGCACAGCGCGACCCAGGCCATCACGCAGCGTCCCTCGCGCACCGCAAGCGCGCACACGTCATCGAGCAGGCGGGCCTCGTCACGCGCCTGAAGCAGGATCTGATTCGCGCCGCTGAGCAGGCGCAGGTTGGTATTCGCCCGTTCGAGCGCACGCGTCTTGCGGCGCAGCTCCGTGATGTCGTGGCCGACGCCGCGATAACCGTCGAAGCGCCCGTCGGCCGCGAACAGCGGATCGGCGCTGACGTCGAACCAGCGCTGCTCGCCGGCGGCGTTGGTCAGCCCAAGCTCGAAATTGCGCAACGGCTCGTGCGCCTCGAGGCAGTCCCTGAGCGCCTCCCAGGCGGGCTGCGGCAGGCGCAGGAACGGCAGTTCCGGAAAGCGCTTGCCCAGATACTCGCGGTAGGGCACGGCGGAGCGCTGCTCGATCGAGGGCGACAGGAAACCGAAACGGAACTGCGCGTCCAGCTCCCAGACGTAGTCCGACGCGATGCCGACGAGCTGTTCGAAGCGCGCCTCGCTCGCGAGCCGCCGGTCGATCATCGCATTGAACTGCGCGGCCACCGCGACGAGCTCCGGCGCGCCGGCGAGCGGCGCGCGCGCCGTACCGTCGCCGGCGGCGATGCGCCGTGCCGCCGCGCCGATCGCCTCCACCGGCTCGACGATGCGCCGTGCGATCAGCCGGGCCAGTGCCACGACCAGCAGAAGCGCCGAGACGATCACCAGCGCGCCGTACAGCGAGAATTCCCGAATCGGCGCGAGCAGTTCGCGCACCGGCGTGCCGGCATACACATGCCAGCCGGTTTGCGGCAACTCGCTCCAGGAATAGAACCGCTCGACCCCGTCCATGCCTTCGAACCGGCCCGTACCGCTCGACCGCGCGAGCACGGCGCTGACCGTCGACGCCGCGCGAAAATTCCGGCCGACCCGTTGCGGCTCGCGCAGATTCATCAGGAAGGTGCCCTCCCGATCGACGATCGCGACGTTCGTTGCCGCCGTAAGATCGAGATCCCGCGCGTGCGCGCGCAGCGATTCCAGATCGAGCGCAAGCACGAGCAGCCCGTTTCCGTTCGGACCGGCCACCGGGTAGGTCAGCATCGAGACCCATCGATTCGCGACCTCGCCGGAGAGCGCTTCGCTCGCGCCGAGCCCGCCACTGCGCAGTGCTCGCGCGAACCATCGAGCGTGCGCGGCCGATGCCGGCATCTGCCCGGCGCGCGAGGGGTCGCCGCACACGAGCCGTGCGTTCGCGTCGCGCACCTCGAGATCGGCGTACTCGGGGCGCAGGTCGCGAAACTCGGCGAGCGCCGGATCGCAGCGCTTCGGGTCGAGCGCGCGCACCAGCTCCCGCGAGGCGAGCCGCGCCATTCCCCGCTCGGAATCGCGCATCATCGCGGCGATGTCCTCGCGCACGTCCGCCACGACGGTGCGCAGGCGCGCGTGGGCGAACTCCTCCGCCTGCCGCGTCGCCTGCGCGAGGTGGATGACGACCAGCGCGGCGAGCGGCACCACGAGCGCCACCAGCACGAACGCGACTTCATAGCGCAGCGCCAGCCGGGTGATGCCCCCCGCGGGCGCAGCCTGCCCGCGCTCGCCCTGATGCCGGGTTCTCAGTGCCGCATACAGCAGCAGCGCGGTGACGGCGACGAACAGCCAGCCCTTGTAGGTCTGCCATGCCGTGAGCCGTTGCGGGTCGGACACGAGGTAGGACAGCAACCGGTCGGACAGCACGATCCACGCAGCGGCGAACGACGCGTACAGTGCGCTGAGCGCCGCCGCCGTGCGAGCGCCGAACGGCCCGGAACCTGCGTCGCCTTCCATCGTCGCTGCCTCCCCGAACGGCCGGCGCACGCATCGCACGCATCGTCGCCGGGCACTTCAGTTTAGACTAACCCGCCCGCCACGATCCGGCGCGATCGACTCGACATGCCCGAAGGTTCCCGCCCGTCCGGACCCCAGACGACCCTCCCGGGCGAACACGCGGGCGGCGCGATCGATTCCGCTGCGCTCGCCGTGTCGCTTGCCGGCGCGGCCGAGGCGATCGCGGAAGTGCTCGCCGGCCGCAGCCTGACCGAGCCGCTTGCGCGGCGCACGCGGGAAGGACCGTCGGCCCGCGAGCGAGGCGCGCTCCAGGATCTGTGCTACGGAACCTTGCGCGATTACGGGCGCGGGGACTTCTTCATCGCGCGGCTCGCGCACAAAGCGGTGGCCCGGCCCGCCGTGCGCGCGCTGCTGCTGGTGGCGCTCGCGCGTCTGGAGGCACGACCCGAAGCCGCGCATACGACCGTCGACCAGGCGGTGGATGCTGCCGGCATGCTCGGCGCCGCGCACGCGAAACCGTTCGTCAACGCACTGCTGCGCAACTTCCTGCGCCGCCGCGAGGAACTGGCCGATGCCGCCGCGCACGACGACGTCGCGCGCTACCGGCACCCGCGCTGGTGGCTCGAGCGGCTGCGCCGAGACCATCCGCGGCGCTGGCGTTCGATCGCCGAGGCGGGCAACACGCACCCGCCGATGGCCCTGCGGGTCAACCTGCGGCGCAGCACGCCCGCCGGTTACCTCGCGCGGCTCGCGGCCGAGGGCATCCGGGCCCGCGCCTGCGGCCCGGCGTGCGTGCTGCTCGAACGAGCGGTTCCGGTGGCCCGCCTGCCGGACTTCGCCGCGGGTCTCGTCTCGGTGCAGGATGCCGGCGCCCAGCGTGCCGGGCGGCTGTTGGACGTGCGAAACGGCATGCGGGTGCTCGACGCCTGTGCGGCGCCCGGCGGCAAGACGGCCCACCTCCTCGAGGGCGCGCGCGCCCGAGTGCTCGCGCTGGATGCGAGCGAGGCGCGTTGCACGTCGATCCGCGAGAACCTCGCGCGGCTCGGCCTCGAAGCGGATGTGCGCACGGCGGACTGCCGCGAGCTCGCCGCGTGGTGGGACGGGCAGCCGTTCGAGCGCATCCTGCTCGACGCACCGTGCTCGGCGTCGGGCGTCGTGCGCCGCCACCCGGACGCGAAGTGGCTGCGCCGGCCGCAGGACATCGCGCGCTTCGGCGAGACGCAGGCGCAGATGCTGGAGGCGCTTTGGCAGGTACTCGCCGCGGGTGGTAAATTGCTGTATGCAACCTGTTCGATGTTCGCCGAGGAAAACGAGCAGCGCATCGCGGCGTTCGCGGCGGAGCATGCCGACTGCATCCGGCTCGCGATCGGCGGCGAGCGGGCATGCCAGCTCTTCCCATGCGAAGAGCATGACGGCTTCTACTATGCGCTGGTTGGCAAGGCCCGCCCTTGACCTGGCGGTGTGGCTCGCGCTGTGGCTCGCGTTGGCCGGCGCGGCCCATGCCGGCATCGAGTTGCGCAGCGCGAACCTCGCCACGGCGGATGACGCGGTGGTGCTCTCGGCGAACGCCTCGATCGAGATCCATCCGGTGCTCGAGGACGTCGTCGCGCGCGGCGTGCCGCTGTATGTCGTCGTCGAATTCGAACTCACCCGGCCGCGCTGGTACTGGCTCGACGAGACGGTGTCCGAGCGCACGCTGACCTACCGCCTGTCGTATCACGCGCTCACCCGCCAGTACCGATTGTCCACCGGCGCGCTGCACCAGAATTTCCCGTCGCTCGCGCAGGCCGTCGCGGTGATCTCCCGCCTGCGCGACTGGCCGGTCGCGGACAAGGCCGCATTGCGCCCCGGCACCGACTACGAGGCGCGGCTGCGCGTGCGGCTCGACCTGTCCCGGTTGCCCAAGCCGATCCAGGTCGGCGCGATCGGGGCACCGGAATGGCTGCTGGAGTCGCAGTGGCTGCGCTGGCGCTACCGGTACGCCGAGGGCGAGGCCCAATGAGAACGCTCATCGTCGTCGCCGCGTCGGCTTGCGCGATCCTGCTGTTCCTGCTGACGTCCGCCTCGGCGAACTCGGCGCTGTTCGCCCGGCATTTTCCGCTGCTGATCGCACTGAACGGCGCGGCGGTGATCGGCCTGCTCGCGCTGGTGCTCTACCAGCTCACCGGCTTGTGGCGCGAATATCGGGCACGCAGTTTCGGCTCGCGCCTCAAGTACCGCCTGCTGCTGATGTTCTCGCTGATGGCGCTGCTGCCCGGCGTGCTGGTCTATGCCGTGTCGGTGCAGTTCGTCGCGCGCAGCATCGAGTCGTGGTTCGACGTGCATGTGGACGCGGCGCTCGAAGGCGGCATCAACCTCGGCCGCAGCGTGCTCGACAACCTGCTCGCCGATCTCGACGCGAAGGGCCGGGCCATCGCGGCCGAGCTCGCGCAGCGCGAGCCGGCGGTTGCCTCCGCCATGCTGGATCGCGCGCGCGAACAGGCCGGAATCGACACGGCCGCGTTGCTGGGTGCGAACGGACAGATCCTCGCGGCCAGCTCGGGCGAGCTGACGCAGCTCGTGCCCCAACTGCCCGGCGCGAGCGTGCTGCGGCAGGCGCGCCTCGGCCGCGGCTACCGTGCGGTGGAAGGCGACGCGACCAGCGGGCTGACGCTGCGCGTGCTGGTTCCGATCACCGGGCTGCGGCTCGGGCCCGACCCGGGTCTGCTGATGCTCACGCAGCCGGTTCCCGGAGCACTCGCCCGAGCCGCGGAAAGCGTCCAGGCAGTCTATCGGGACTATCAGGAACTGTCGCTGTCGCGCGCGGGGCTCAAGCGGATCTACACGCTGACGCTGACGCTGACGCTGCTGCTCGGGCTGCTGGGCGCGATCGCGTTATCCTTCGTGCTCACGCGCAGGCTGTCGGCGCCGCTGTCCATCCTCGCCGAGGGCACCGCCGCGGTGGCTTCCGGAGACTTCAGCCCGCGCGAGGCGCTGCCCGCGCGCGACGAACTGAGCGTGCTGACGCAATCGTTCAACCGGATGACGCGCCAGCTCGACGATGCGCGTGCGCAGGCCGAGCGCAGCCGGGCCGAGGTCGAGGCCGCGCGCGCCTATCTCGAAAGCGTGCTGGCCAGTCTGTCGGCCGGGGTGCTGACCTTCGGCGCCGATTTCACGCTGCGCTCGGCGAATCGCGGCGCGCGCGACATTCTCGAGGATGCGCTCGAACCGCCGGCGGGGCTGGCCGATCGGCCGCGGCTCGCGGCGCTCGATCATGCGATTCGCGAAAACTTCTCGACGCACGATGGCGACTGGAACGCGCAGATCGAACTGGACTGCGAGACCGGCAGGCCGAAGACGCTGCTCGTCCACGGCTCGAGGCTGCCGAGCGCCGGTGGCGCGGGATTCGTCGCGGTGTTCGACGACATCACCGAGCTCATCGCCGCGCAGCGCTCCGCGGCCTGGGGCGAGGTCGCGCGCCGGCTCGCCCACGAGATCAAGAACCCGCTCACGCCGATCCAGCTCTCGGCCGAGCGGCTCCAGCTCAAGCTCGCCGGCAAGCTGGAGGCGGGCGAACGCGCCATGCTGGAGCGTGCAACAGCCACCATCGTGAACCAGGTCGAAGCACTGAAGAACATGGTCAATGACTTTCGCGACTATGCACGCCTGCCCCCGCCCAAGATCGCACCGCTCGACCTGAACGCGCTGGTGCGCGAGGTGCTTTCCCTGTACGAGAGCTCCCGGGTCGCGATCGAATTCGCCGCCGGCGCGCAGTTGCCGCAGGTCGCCGGTGACGACGCACAACTTCGCCAGGTGCTGCACAATCTGCTGCGCAACAGCGAGGATGCGATCGAAAAACAGGATGCGCCGCGCGTCGAGATCACCACTGCGCACGAGTCCGGCATGGCGCTGCTGACGTTGCGCGACAACGGCCCGGGCTTCGCGCCGGACGTGCTCGCGCGCGCCTTCGAACCGTATGTGACGACCAAGGCGCGCGGCACCGGACTCGGGCTGGCGATCGTGCGCAAGATCGTCGAGGAGCATCACGGGGACATCCAGTTGTCGAACCGCAGCCCGCACGGCGCGGAAGTGCGCGTCCGGCTGCCGGTTTCGGCGCTCCGGATGCAAGGGACAGGCAACCGCGGTTGAGCACAGGGCGTCGCGCACGCGGCCCGCCCGGTCGCCTGCCCGATTCCGGCATTCAAAAAAATGGCACAAATACTGGTGGTCGATGACGAAGTCGGGATCCGGGAGCTGCTCTCGGAGATCCTGCGCGACGAGGGCTACGACGTGAAGCTCGCCGAGAACGCCGCGGCGGCGCGGGGCGCGCGCCGGGCGCAGCGGCCCGACCTGGTGCTGCTCGACATCTGGATGCCGGATACCGATGGCATCACGCTGCTGAAGGAATGGTCGGCGAGCGGGCAGCTCAACATGCCGGTGATCATGATGTCCGGCCACGGCACCATCGACACGGCGGTCGAGGCCACCCGCATCGGCGCACAGGATTTCCTCGAGAAGCCGATCGCGCTGCAAAAACTGCTCGCGACGATCAGGAACGCGTTGCAGCGCGCCCCGGCGGCCGTGTCCGCTCCGGGCCTGAGCCTGGCGGCGTTCGCGCGCTCGCCGATCCTGCGCGATCTCAAGCGGCGCATCGAGCAGGTGGCCGCGAACAGCCGTACCGTGCTGCTGAAGACCCGGGCGGGCGGCTTCGCCGAACTGGCCGCGCGCACGCTTCAGGCACCCGGCAAGGCGTTCGTCGATCTGGTCGCCTCCGGCAGCCCGCTCGATCTGGCCGCGCTCGAGGCGGCCGCCGGCGGCGTGCTGTTCGCGCCCGAGCTCGCGCAGCTCACGCGGCTGCAGCAGAAGAATCTGGTCTTCGCCGCCGAACGCGCGGAACGCTACAGGCTGCATGTCGTGGCCGCGACCCGCGAGCCTTTCGAGCATCTGCTGCGGCTCGGGATGGACGAGGCCTTTCTCGCGCGACGCTTCGATGCGTGGGTCGCCGTTCCGTCCCTGGCCGAGATCCGCGGCGACATCCCCGAGCTCGCCGGGCACGTGCTGACCCAATTGCATGAAGCGGGCGACGTGCCGCTGCGGTACCTGTCGAGCGCAGCGCTCAACGAGATGCGCAACTATTCCTGGCCGGGCGGCTGGGACGAGCTGAAGACCGCCGTGCGCTCGGCCGCGCTGGCCGCGCCCGGCGAGGAGATCGCCGCCGAGGACGTCGCCAGGCTGATCGGCGCGGCGCCCGACGAGCCGTTGCAGATGCCCGCGCTCGATCGGCCGTTGCGCGAAGCGCGCGAAGCATTCGAGCGGCTGTACTTCGAATTCCAGTTGCGCCAGGACAACGGCAACATGACGCGGCTGGCCGAGCGCACCGGCCTGGAACGCACCCACCTGTACCGCAAGCTGCGCCAGCTCGGCCTGCAGCCGGGCCGGCGTGGCGACCCCGAGCCGTAACCGGCCGGTGCCAAGCAGCGTAGAATTCCGGCGCCCCGGAGGCCGAACGACATGAAGATCATCATCCTCGGTGCCGGACAGGTCGGCACGTCGGTCGCCGAGTCTCTCGTTTCCGAAGCCAACGACATCACGGTGGTCGATCAGGATTCCGACCGCCTGTCGCTGCTTCAGGATGTGCTCGACCTGCGCACGGTCACCGGCAATGCGGCCAGCCCCTCGGTACTCGCCGAGGCCGGCGCGGCCGACGCCGAACTTTTGATCGCCGTCACGCAGAGCGATCAGACCAACCTGTGCGCCTGCCGCATCGCGCGCACGCTGTTCAACCTGCCCACGCGCATCGCGCGGGTGCGATCCACCGACTACATCCAGTATCCGGAGCTGCTCGACGACGAGAACTTCGCGGTCGATTTCTCGTTGTGTCCCGAGCAGATCGTCACCGACTACATCGTCAAGCTGATCGAATTTCCCGAAGCCCTTCAGGTGCTCGAGTTCGCGCAAGGCCGGGTGACGCTGGTGGCGGTACGCGCGTTCGAGGGCGGCCCGCTCGTGGGACATCCGTTGCAGGACATCCGCAGGCACATTCCCCAGGTCGATGCGCGCATCGCGGCGATCTACCGGCGCGACAAGCCCATCCCCCCGGAAGGAGACACGATCATCGAGCCGGGCGACGAGGTGTTCTGCCTGGCCGCCACCGAGGACATCCGCCGCGTGATGCGCGAGCTGCGCCGCGGCGACAAGCCGGTCAGGCGGATCATGATCGCCGGCGGAGGCAACATCGGATTCCGCCTTTCCCGCGCGGTGCAGGAGCGCTGCCAGGTCAAGGTGATCGAGCGCGACAAGCGCCGTGCGGGCTGGCTCGCGCGCAATCTGAAGGATGCGCTGGTGCTGCACGCCGATGCCACCGACGAGCGCCTGCTCGAGGCGGAGAACATCGACGACATGGACATGTTCCTGGCGCTGACCAACGACGACGAGAACAACATCATGTCGGCGCTGCTGGCCAAGCGCATGGGGGCGTCTCGCGTGCTGTGCCTGATCAACCGGCGCGCCTACGTCGAGCTGGTGCAGGCCGGCGCGATCGACATCGCGATCTCCCCTGCCCAGACCTCGATCGGCACACTGCTCGCGCACGTGCGCCGCGGCGACGTGGCGGCCGTGCACAGCCTGCGGCGAGGTGCCGCGGAAGCGCTCGAGATCGTCGCACACGGCGACGAAAAGAGCTCACAGGTCATCGGCCGTACCGTCGGGGAACTGAAGCTGCCCAAGGGAGTGACGATCGCCGCCCTCGTGCGCACCGGTGCGCAGCTCGGGCGGGTCGAGGATGCGGGCTCGACCGGTCGCCGGGTGATCATCGCCCATCACGAGACGATCATCCGGCCCGACGACCACGTCATCGTTTTCGCGGTCAGCAAGCGGCTCGTGCCCAAGGTCGAGAAACTGTTCCAGGTCGGCCTCAAGTTCTTCTGAAGCGGGAGCCTCCCGATGAGCAACGCTCCTGCGGTGCTGCGCATCTTCGGCCTGGTGGCGCTGATCTTCAGCGCCACCATGGCGCTTCCGCTCGCGGCGTCCCGGTGGCTGGAGGACGGCGCCCAAGGCACCTATGACGAAGCCATTCTCGTCACGCTGGCATCCGGCGCGGCGTTGTGGCTGGCCACGCGCCGCCACATCGAGGAACTGAAGGTCCGCGACGGCTTCCTGCTGGTGGTGCTGGTGTGGGTCGGCCTGCCGGCGTTCGCCGCGCTGCCGCTGCTGCTGTACTTCCCGGCGATGAGCTTCACCGACGCGTACTTCGAGGCCGTCTCCGGGCTGACCACGACGGGGGCGACGGTGATCGAGGGCCTGGACAAGCTGCCGTTTTCGATCAACCTGTGGCGCGCGGAGCTCGTCTGGCTCGGTGGCATGGGCCTGATCGTGCTGGCGGTCGCGATCCTTCCCCTGCTCGGCGTGGGCGGGCGGCAGATCTTCAAGGCGGAAGCACCCGGCCCGATGAAGGAAGCCAAGCTGACCCCGCGCATGGCGGAGACCGCGAAGGGCCTGTGGATGGTGTATGGCGCGATCTCGATCGCAGCCTTCGCCGGCTATGCCTGGGCCGGCATGAGCTGGCAGGACGCGCTGATCCATGCCTTCACCACGATGGGGCTGGGCGGTTTTTCGAATCACGACGCGAGTTTCGGTTTCTGGAATTCGCCGCGCATCGAGGCCGTCTCCATCCTGTTCATGACGCTCGCCGGGATGAACTTCGCCACCCATTTCCTGTGCTGGCGCCGGCGCAGCCTGAGACCGTACGCGCTCGACCCCGAGATCAAGTGGTACCTGCTGGTGATGTTCGCGAGCGTGGCCGGGGTCGCCCTGTACCTGTGGCGGACGGGAACCTACCCGGACCTGGCGAGCGCGTTGCGCTACGCCGCGTTCAACGTCGTGTCGATCGCGACCACCACCGGCTATGCCAGCACCGACTATTTCCAGTGGCCGATGTTCGCGCCGCTGTGGATGCTGTTCCTGTCGAGCTTCGCGACCTGTTCCGGCTCCACCGGCGGGGGCATCAAGATGGTTCGCGCGATCCTGCTCTACAAACAGGTTTTCCGCGAGCTGTTGCGGGCGATGCACCCCAGTGCGGTCACGCCGCTGAAACTGGGAGAGGACTCGGTTCCCAACGCGATCATTTTCGCGGTGCTGGCCTTCGGATTCCTGTACATGGTCACCATCGTCTCGCTGACGCTGGCGCTGTCGGCAAGCGGCCTGGACATCGTCACCGCGTTCTCTGCGGTCGTGGCGAGCATCAACAACACCGGGCCGGGTCTCAACCAGGTCGGGCCGGCCACGACCTTCAAGGTGCTGAACGATTTCCAGACCTGGGTATGCACGATCGCGATGTTGATCGGCCGGCTCGAAATCTTCACGCTGCTGGTGGTGCTCACGCCGGCGTTCTGGCGCAGGTAGGCCGTCCGGGGAACCCGGCTGCTGGTAGACTGCGCCCATGACGATCGTTCGCAACGACACCTTGCTGCGCGCACTCGCGCGCGAGCCGACCGATTACACGCCGGTGTGGCTGATGCGACAGGCCGGACGCTACCTGCCCGAATACAACGAGACACGAGCGCGCGCGGGCAGCTTTCTCGAGCTGTGCCGCAACCCGGCCTTTGCGACCGAGGTCACGATGCAGCCGCTCGCGCGCTACGAGCTGGATGCGGCGATCCTGTTCTCGGACATCCTGGTGGTGCCCGATGCGATGGGGCTGGGCCTGTACTTCGCCGAGGGCGAAGGACCGCGTTTCGAGCGGCCGTTGCGCGAGGAATGGGAGATCCGCGACCTCGCCGTGCCCGACCCGTACGCCAGCCTGCGCTACGTGATGGACGCAGTCGCGGAGATCCGCCGCGCGCTCAACGGCTCGGTGCCGCTGATCGGGTTTTCGGGCAGTCCGTTCACGCTCGCGTGCTACATGATCGAGGGCGGCAGTTCGGAGGATTACCGGCGGGTCAAGACGATGATGTACGACCGGCCCGATCTGCTCCACCACGTGCTGGACGTCACCGCCCGCGCGGTGACCGCATACCTGAACGCGCAGATCGACAGCGGCGTGCATGCCGTGATGATCTTCGACACCTGGGGCGGCGTGCTCTCCCATCACGCGTACCGGGAATTCTCGCTGCGCTATCTCGAGCAGATCCTCGCGGGCCTGACGCGGGTACGCGGCGGGCGGCGAGTCCCGACGATCCTGTTCACGAAGGGCGGCGGCAACTGGCTCGAAGCCATCGCCGACACCGGTACCGATGCGCTCGGGCTGGACTGGACCGTGGACATCGGCCAGGCGCGCGATCGCGTCGGCGCCCGCGTCGCCCTGCAGGGAAACCTCGATCCGATGGTGCTCCTCGCCTCCCCCGAGGCGATCGTGCGCGAATCGCGCCGGGTGCTCGATGCGTTCGGCGGCGCAACCGGACATGTGTTCAATCTCGGGCACGGCGTGATCCAGCATACGCCGCCGGAGAACGTCGGCCTGCTGGTTCGGACCGTGCACGAATACAGCCGCGAACTGCGGCGGCGCGCCCCCTAGCATCGGCGCGGCCCCGGCGCACGACGGCCCGAAATGCCGCGGTGAATGCGCCGTTCCGGCAGGCAGCCGCGAAAAGCCGCGCCAGTTCTGGCGTTCGCGCCCATCGTCGGATCGCAACGGGGTCTTGACTTATTCACAGATCGGTGCTCTCCCCTACGGCGCGGCGCATCTGCCGGCCCCGCGCCGCACGTGGATTTCAAGCCATTGAATCGTAATGACTTTGTATCGGCTCAATCGCTGTGCAGAGAAGGAAAACTCCTTTGCTTCGGCGCACTTGGCGATTCCGGACCGGCGTTACCCACAAAGTTGTCCACAGATAATGTGGACAAGCCGGTTACTGCGCAAATGCAAGGGATTACGTGTCGTCGATCGCAAACAGGCTGAGAAATGCAGGCTAGCGGCCTGATTTCTCCGGCCAGAATCGCATGGCGATCCTGAAAGTCGCACTCGACCTGCCGCTGCCCCAGTCGTTCGACTATTCGGCGCCGGATGCGGGGCCGGCCGACGTCGGCCTGCGCGTACTGGTGCCGTTCGGCCGGTCGCGCAGGATAGGCGTGATCCTGGCGGTCGAGGATCGCAGCGACGTGCCGGCGCAACGCCTGCGCGCCGCGTGCGGCATCCTGCGCGACGCGCCCGGACTGCCTGCCGAGACGCTCGAGCTGATCCGTTTCTGCAGCGCCTATTACCACCATCCGATCGGCGAGGTGGCGGCGCTCGCGCTGCCTCCCGCGCTGAAAACGCCCGCACGCAAGCTCGCGACGCGACGCGACGCGGCCTATCTGCTCACCGCGGCCGGACGATCGGCGATCGCTACGCTCGCCGCGCGCAGCCGGCGCAGGCGAGTGCTGGAGGCG
>JBBIUI010000065.1:0-12945 GCA_037440385.1 Rhodocyclales bacterium
CACCAGCGTCATCGCCGCCGTCAACGTCGTCTTGCCATGGTCTACGTGACCAATCGTGCCTACATTGACATGCGGCTTCTTCCGCTCGTATTTGGCTTTGGACATGTCGGTTTGCTCCAGTCGAAATCAGATTCGCCGTTCCCGGCCGTATCGGCATGGCAGGCGAAAAATGTTGGTGCCCATGGCGCGGATTGAACGCGCGACCTCTCCCTTACCAAGGGAGTGCTCTGCCACTGAGCTACATGGGCCGGCCACCCGCAACGACCGTGGAGCGGGTGAAGGGAATCGAACCCTCGTCGTAAGCTTGGAAGGCTTCTGCTCTACCATTGAGCTACACCCGCCCTTCGCCCTGCCCGCGCCCTCGACCCGCCTGCCCGGCCGGCTTCCCGTCGATCCGCCAACGGGTTCCGATGGTGGAGGGGGAAGGATTCGAACCTTCGAAGGCAGTGCCGGCAGATTTACAGTCTGCTCCCTTTGACCGCTCGGGAACCCCTCCAGCGAAACGGTGAATTATCGTTTGTCTTCGAACGCAAGTCAAACATCGAATGTCGCGGCGCGCGCAGGCGGATAGCGCACCGGTGCAATGTCCGGGCCGCGCGCACGTGGCGCTGCCGGCCGCTGGCCGTACCTGCCCCACCGCAGGGGTAGAATCGCCGACGGAAATCTCTACGAGGAAGCGCCCCATGTCCGAACCGCTGAGCGCGCAGGCGCTCGATACGCTGTTTCTCGAAGCGCGCACGCACAACGGCTGGATCGACCGGCCGGTCGACGATGCACTGTTGCAGAAAATCTACGCACTGGCCCGCATGGCGCCGACCTCAGCGAACTGCTCTCCGATGCGCGTCGTTTTCGTCAAAGGACGCGAAGCGAAGCTGCGACTCGCGCCCCTGCTGATGCCGGGCAATCGCGACAAGACGATGGCCGCGCCGGTCACCGCGATCGTCGGCTATGACAGCCGATTCTACGAACACCTCCCGCGCCTGTTTCCCGCCGCCGACGCCCGCGCCTGGTTCGACGGGCCGGGCAAGGAGCGGCTTGCCGCCACGACGGCCTTCCGGAACGGTACGCTCCAGGGCGCCTACCTGATCCTCGCGGCGAGATCGCTCGGACTCGATTGCGGCCCGATGTCCGGCTTCGACAACGACGCGGTCGATCGCGAATTCTTCCCCGGCGGCCGTGTGAAGTCGAATTTCCTGTGCAACCTTGGCTACGGTGATGCGTCGAAGCTTTATCCGCGCGGCCCCCGTTTCGGATTCGACGAGGTCTGCACGATCCTGTGAGGAACCGGTCATGAACGCTCCCTATCCGGTGCATGCGCCGCTGCCGCAGGAGCTGATCGCCGCGCTGTCCGAGCGGTTCGGCGAGCGCTTCACGATGACCGAAGCCGCGCGCGCCCACCATGGCAAGGACGAGTCGGCGCACGCGCCGGCGCCGCCCGACGCCGTCGTATTCGCGCAATCGACCGAGGAGGTCGTCGCCATCGTCGATTGCTGCCGCAGGCATCGGGTGCCGATCATCCCGTTCGGTGCCGGCACCTCGCTCGAAGGCCATGTGCTGGCCGTGCGCGGCGGCGTGTGCATCGACCTGACGCGGATGAACCGGGTGCTGGCCGTGCGCGCGGCCGATCTCGATGTCACCGTCGAGGCCGGCGTCACGCGCAAGCAGCTCAACCGGGAGCTGCACGCGAGCGGCCTGTTCTTCCCGATCGATCCGGGCGCCGATGCCACGCTCGGCGGCATGGCCGCGACCCGTGCGTCGGGCACCAACGCGGTGCGCTACGGCACGATGCGCGAGAACGTGCTCAACGCCAAGGTCGTGCTCGCCGACGGACGCGTCATCACGACCGGCAGCCGGGCGAAGAAGTCCGCCGCCGGCTATGACCTCACGCGGCTATTCATCGGCTCCGAGGGCACGCTCGGCATCATGACCGAACTGACCGTACGGCTGTACCCGATACCCGAGGCGATTTCGAGCGCGGTGTGCGCGTTCCCGAGCGTCGAGCATGCCGTCGATGCAGTGATCCAGACCATCCAGCTCGGCGTGCCGGTCGCGCGCATCGAGCTGCTCGACTCGCTGGCGATCCATGCGATCAACGGCTACAGCAAGACCAGCCTGCGCGAGGAGCCGACGCTGTTCTTCGAGTTCCACGGCAGCACGAACTCGGTCGCCGAGCAGGCGAAGCTCGTCCACGAGATCGCCGCAGGCCATGGCGGGCAGGACTTCGAATGGGCGATGCGGCCCGAGGATCGTACGCGGCTGTGGCAGGCGCGCCATGATGCCTACTACGCCTGCCTGCGGCTGCGGCCCGGCACCCGCTCGCTGACGACCGACGTGTGCGTGCCGATCTCGCGGCTCGCCGAGTGCATCGCGGAGACGCTCTCCGACATCCGGGCGAGCGCTCTGGTCGCGCCGCTGGTCGGGCATGTCGGAGACGGCAATTTCCATCTGGTGCTGCTCGTCGATCCGGAGGACGCCGCCGAGGTGGCGCGCGCACACGAGCTCGCTTCGCGCCTGGCGGCGCGGGCGCTGCGCATGGAAGGGACCTGCACCGGCGAACATGGCATCGGCATCGGCAAGCAGGAATTTCTCGCCGCCGAGCATGGCCGGGCGATCGAGGTCATGCGCACCATCAAGGGCGCGCTCGACCCGCAAGGCCTGTTCAACCCGGGCAAGATCCTGCCCGATGCGGCCTGAACGCCCGCTTGGAGCCGGCATCGACGATGTGGTAGCCTTTGCCAGCAGTCGCGCGCCGGGTTCACGAGACCCGGTCGCGTGCGGAGCCGAACCGGGCTCCACGTCAAAAACACGATTTTTGCGGAGGACACGTCCCATGGCGAACACCGCCTGCCTGCACCAGCGCGCACGCTCCGTGCGCGTCGACTCCGCCGCTGCCCGCGATGCGTATCGGAGAGTTCCATGAAGCGCGTATCGGTCTCGCTCGAGGACAAGTACGTCCGCAGCTCCGGCCGCGTGTATCTGACCGGCTATCAGGCGCTCGCGCGCGCGCCGATGATGCAGCGCGAACGGGATGCCGCACAGGGCCTGAACACCGCGGGCTACATCTCTGGCTACCGCGGCTCGCCGCTCGGAGGGCTCGACCAGACGTTGTGGAAGGCCCGCGCGCATCTCGATACCCACCACATCCGGTTTCATCCGGGGCTCAACGAGGATCTCGCCGCGACCGCGATCTGGGGCACCCAGCAGCTCGATCTGTATCGCGGCTCCCGTTATGACGGTGTGTTCGCGATGTGGTATGGCAAGGGCCCGGGGGTCGATCGCAGCGGGGATGTCTTCCGGCACGCCAACGCGGCGGGAACCTCGCGCCACGGCGGCGTGCTCGCGGTCGCCGGCGACGATCATGCCGCGAAGTCCTCGACGCTGCCGCACCAGACCGATCACATCTTCAAGGCCGTCATGATGCCCATCCTCGCGCCCTCGGGCGTGCAGGAGTATCTCGATCTGAGCCTGCACGGCTGGGCAATGAGTCGTTATTCGGGCTGTTGGGTCGCATTCAAGGCCCTCGCGGACACGGTCGAGAGCTCGGCTTCGGTCGACATCGATCCGCACCGCGTGCGCATCGTGCGGCCCGACGACTTCGAGCTGCCTGCGGGCGGCCTGAACATCCGCTGGCCGGATCCGCCGCTGGTGCAGGAGGAGCGGCTGTTGCATCACAAGCTGTACGCGGCGCTCGCATACTGCCGGGCCAACGCGCTGAACCGCACCGTGCTCGACAGCCCGCACGCGCGGCTGGGCATCCTGACCGCCGGCAAGGCCTATCTCGACGTGCGCCAGGCGCTCGATGACCTCGGCATCGACGCGGACGAGGCCGCCCGGATCGGCATCCGGCTGTACAAGGCCGGCATGGTGTGGCCGCTCGAGGCCGAAGGCGTGCGCGAATTCGCCGCCGGCCTCGAGGAGATCCTGGTGGTCGAGGAGAAGCGCCAGTTTCTCGAATACCAGCTCAAGGAACAGCTGTACAACTGGCGCGAGGACGTCCGGCCGCGCGTGATCGGCAAGTTCGACGAGAAGGGCGAATGGGCGCTGCCTCACGGCGACTGGCTGTTGCCGGCCGCAGGCGAACTGACGCCGGCGCTCGTCGCGCGAGCGATCGCCTCGCGCGTGGCGCGCTTTTACACCTCCGAGAAGATGCGGCAGCGCCTGGAGTTTCTCGAAGCCAAGGCGAAGGCGCTCGCGGGGCCGCCGATCGAGATCCAGCGCGTGCCGTTTTTCTGCCCGGGCTGCCCGCACAACACCTCGACCCGGGTGCCCGAAGGAAGCCGCGCGGTCGCGGGCATCGGCTGTCATTACATGGTGGTCTGGATGGACCGGCGCACCGCGACCTTCAGCCACATGGGAGGCGAGGGCGTCGCATGGCTGGGACAGGCGCCCTTCACGGACGAGAAGCACGTCTTCGCCAATCTCGGCGACGGCACCTATTTCCACTCCGGCAGCCTGGCGATTCGCGCCGCGGTCGCGGCCGACGTGCCGATCACGTACAAGATCCTGTTCAACGACGCGGTCGCGATGACCGGGGGCCAGCCGGTCGATGGAAAGATCAGCGTCGCGGCGATCGTGCGACAACTCACCGCGGAGGGCGTGGCGCGCATCGTCGTCGTCACCGACCAGCCGGAGCGGGTTGCGGCCGCCGGAGAGCTGCCCGCCGGCATACCGGTGCGACCGCGCGCCGAACTCGACCTCGTGCAGCGCGAGTTGCGCGAATACCGCGGTGTGTCGGCGCTGATCTACGACCAGACCTGCGCGGCGGAAAAGCGCAGGCGGCGCAAGCGCGGAACCTACCCGGATCCCGCGCGCCGCGCCTTCATCAACGAGGCGGTGTGCGAGGGATGCGGCGACTGCGGCGAGAAGTCCAACTGCCTCGCGGTCGTGCCGGTCGAGACGGAGTTCGGCCGCAAGCGCGCGATCGACCAGTCGGCCTGCAACAAGGATTTTTCCTGCCTGAACGGATTCTGCCCGTCGTTCGTGACCGTCGAGGGCGGACGGCTTCGCAAGGGCGCGGCGATGGCCGGCGGCGAAGCCCCGGTCGAACTGCCGCAGCCGCAACTGCCTTCGACCGCCCAGCCCTACGGCATCCTCGTGACCGGCGTGGGAGGCACCGGCGTGGTCACCATCGGCGCGCTGATCGGCATGGCGGCGCACATCGACGGCAAGGGCGTCACGGTGCTCGACATGACCGGACTCGCGCAGAAGGGCGGATCGGTGTTCTCGCACGTGCGCATCTGCGACGCCCCCGAGGCCATTCATGCGGTTCGCATTGCGGACGGAGAGGCCGACGCGCTGATCGGCGGCGACATCGTCGTGAGCGCCTCCGGCGAGTCGCTCGCCAAGCTGCAGGCGGGGCGCACGCGCGCGGTCATCAACTGCGCCGAGACGCCCACCGCGGAGTTCACCCGCAACCCCGACTGGCGCTTCCCGCTCGGGCGCATGCGCGATGCGATCACGCAATCGATCGGCGCCGGCGCCGCCGAATTCATCGAGGCCGGTCGCCTCGCGACGAAGCTGATGGGAGACGCGATCGCGACCAACCTGTTCCTGCTCGGTTTCGCGTGGCAGAAGGCAATGGTTCCGGTGTCGCTCGAAGCGCTCGAGCAGGCGATCGAGTTGAACGCGGTCCAGGTCGAGATGAACCTCAAGGCCCTCGCGTGGGGCCGGCGCGCGGCGCACGACCCGGCCGCCGTCGAGCGCCTGGCGGGCGGCGGACGGGTCGTGGAGATCGGTTCGCAGGGAATCGACTCGCTCGTCGCGCGGCGCGCCGACTACCTGACCGCGTACCAGAACCGCGACTACGCCGCGCGCTACCGCAGGCTCGTCGAGCGGGTCAGGGCCGCCGAGGCGCCGTTCGGCTCGACCCGGCTCGCGGACGCGGTCGCCAATGGTTACTTCAAGCTGCTCGCCTACAAGGACGAGTACGAGGTCGCCCGGCTGTATGCCGAGCCGCGCTTCCTGGCATCGGTGCGCGAGAGATTCGAAGGCGATTTCCGGCTCGTCTTCCACCTCGCGCCTGCGTTTCTGGCCAGGCCGGACCCGTCGACGGGCGTACCCGTCAAGCGTGCCTACGGCGCGTGGATGATGGGCGCATTGCGCGTGCTGGCCCGGCTGAAGTTCCTGCGCGGCACCCGGTTCGATCCGTTCGGTGCGAGCGTCGAGCGGCGCACCGAGCGCGATCTGATCCGCGACTACGAGGCCGACCTCGAGCGGATCCTCGGGGAACTGACCGCCGAGCGGCTCGCCACCGCGGTCGAGATCGCCCGGCTGCCCGAGCACGTCCGCGGCTTCGGGCACGTCAAGCTCGCCGCGGTCAAGGCCGCCCGGGGCCGGCGCGAGGAGCTGTGGTATGAGTGGCACCGGCCGGCCGAGATCGAGAAGGTGGCGTGAAGCGCACCGGCCGCTGCGCCGGTGCGGCGGATCCCGCTAGTGGTCGCCGCCAAGGCCCTCGCGACGCAGCTCGCAGCCTGGCTGCTGGTCTGGTTCGCGGCACCGCTCGTCGCGGCCCGTCCGTCCGTACTCGCGCTGGCGCTCGCCCAAGGCGTGGTTGCGGCGGCGCTGTCCGCCGCGCTTCGTTCGGACCACTGGTGGTTGCCGATCCATCTGGCATTCTCTCCGGCACTGGTCGCCGTGCAGGCGGCGCAGATTCCCCCGCTGTGGTTCCTCGCAGCCTTCGTGGTGCTGCTCGCAGTCTATTGGACGCCATTCCGCACCCGCGTCCCGCTCTACCTGTCGAACCGCGTCACGGCGCGGGCCGTCGCCGGACTCATGCCAGCGGGCGCGCGCGTGATCGATCTGGGCAGCGGCACCGGAACGCTGCTGCGCCGATGCGCGATCGCGCGGCCGGATTGCCTGTTTACCGGTGTGGAAAGCGCGCCGCTGCCCTACCTGATCTCGCGCTGGCGATGCGGGAACGCGCCCAACGTCGTGCTGCGCCGCGCGGACCTGTGGGAGGCGGATCTCGGCCAGTACGACGTCATCTACGCGTTCCTGTCTCCCGAACCGATGGCTCGCCTGGAGCGCAAGCTGGAGCGCGAGCTGCGGCCCGGCGCACTGTTCGTGTCCAACAGTTTCCCGCTGCCCGAACGGCCGCCGGGCGAGGTGCTGGAGCTGCCCGACCGGCGCCGCACGCGGCTGTATTGCTACCGCGGGCAGCCACCCGCCCGATCGTCCTAGACCGACGGTGGTATTCACGCAACGCAGCCGCGGCGCTAGCCTGCACGCGCGATACCGACGAGGGGAGAAAGGGATGGGCACGCTGATGCAGGCTTACCGGAAAGCCATGCTGTTCGACTATACTGGCATCGACGTACGGGACACGGGGGCGCAGGCGGCGCGGCTGTGCGGACACAACATGAAGATACTCGTGGTCGACGATCACCCGCTGATCCGCTCGGCGCTGCGTTACGTGCTCGCCACACTGGACGCCAGCGTCGATCTGCTCGATGCCCCCGACTGTGCCTCGGCGCTGCGCGCGATCGACGATCATCCCGACCTCGATCTCGTGCTGCTCGACCTGTCGTTGCCCGACACGGGCGGGCAGCAAGCGCTGCGCGAGGTGCGCGAGCGCTGCCCGGCGGTACCGATCGTCGTGCTCTCCGCGAGCGAGGAGCAGGAGGTCGTTCGCGCCGCGCTGGAAGGCGGCGCGATGGGCTTCATCCCCAAGTCTTCGTCCAACCAGGTGATGCTCAGTGCGCTGAGGCTGGTGCTCTCGGGCGGCGTCTATGTTCCGCTGCAAGCGCTGCCCGCCGATGCGCAAGCGCTCTCGCCGCACCGCTGCGCCGTGACCGAGGCGGATCTCGGCCTGACCGCGCGGCAGCGCGAAGTCCTCGCGCTGATCGTGCAGGGAAAGCCGAACAAGCTGATCAGCCGCGAGCTCGACATGGCCGAGGGGACCGTGAAGATTCACGTCACGGCGCTGCTGCGCGCATTCGACGTCGGCAACCGTACCCAGCTGGTGATCAAGGCAAACCGGCTGGGGCTGACCGGCGAACCGGCGAAACACTGAAAGCGCCGGGCCGCGAGGTGGCCATCGACCTCGCGGCCCGCCGTATCGGTCCGACCCCGTGAGCCCCGGCGCGTCGCGCCTCACCGAGGACGATGCGGCCGGTACGGCGCAGCTCGACGCGCGCGTCGAGTGCGAGCGCGTGGCGATGGTCTACCGGCAACTGCCGGTGTCGATCACCGGCACGCTGATCGGTTCCGTGCTGCTGGTCGTCGCGCTGCGCGAGGTCGCGCCGTTCGCCGCACTGCTCGCGTGGTTCGCGCTGATGCAGGCGAACCAGGGTTGGAGGCTGGCGCTGTATCTGCGCTTCCGGCGCGCCGGGCTGCCGCCGGGCCGCGAACGCGAATGGGGCCGCATCTGGGCGATCGGCGCGGCGGTGTCGGGCCTGCTGTGGGGCGCCGCCGCGGTGGCGTTCTTCGTGCCCGAGTCGCCGGCGCATCAGACCATCGTACTGGTGATGATCTTCGCGGTCACCGGTACCGGCGTGGCCCTGCTCGCGCCGCACCCTGCGTCCTTTTACGCCTTCCTGCTGCCGACCGTCCTTCCGGTACTCGCGCGCAACGCGTGGGAAAACGACGGCCCGCATTTGGCGGTCGCCCTCATCGTCTTCGTCATGACGCTGAGCATCATCGGAGTGCAGCGGCGAAACGCCGCGATGATCGTGGAGTCGCTGCGCAACCGCTACCGCAACCTCGAGCTGGTCGAACGGCTGCGGCAGCGCAACGCCGAATTGCAGCATGCGCGGGAACTCGCCGAGCAGGCCAACCAGGCGAAGAGCCGCTTCTTCGCCGCCGCCAGTCACGACCTGCGCCAGCCGCTGCACGCGCTCGGCTTGTTCGCCGCGGCGCTCAGCGAGAAGACGCGCGAGCCGGCCGTGCTGCACGTCGTGCACAGTATCAACGCATCGGTCGAGGCGCTGGAGGCGCTGTTCAACGAGCTGATGGACATCTCGCGGCTGGAAGCCGGGGTGATCCATCCGAATCCGGTCCATTTTCCGCTCGCACGCGTGTTCAACCGGCTCGCGCTCGATTTCGAACCGGAGGCTTCGGAGCGCGGTCTCGCGCTGATCGTCCGGCCGGCTCCGCATACCGTCCACAGCGATCCGCTGCTGATCGAGCGCATCCTGCGCAACCTCGTGACCAACGCGTTGCGCTACACGCGCCGCGGCGGCGTGCTGATCGGCGCCAGGGCACGCGGCGCCTCGCTTTCGATCGAAGTATGGGACACCGGGCCCGGCATTCCGGCCGATCAGCGCGGCCGCATCTTCGAGGAGTTCGTACAGCTCGACCATCCCGTGCATGGCGCCCGGAAGGGCATGGGGCTCGGACTGGCGATCGTCGCGAGGCTGTGCCGGCTGCTCGGGCACGAGATCACGCTCGACTCGCGCCAGGGACGCGGAAGCGTGTTCCGCCTGCGAGTCCCGCTGGGACTCGCGCAGCCGCTCACCGCTGCGCCGGGCACGTCGCAGCCTGCGGTGCCTGCCCTGGAAGGCGTGCGCGTGATGGTCATCGACGACGACGAGGCGGTGCTCGCCGGCATGCGCGTGCTGCTCGAGGGATGGGGTGCGCGGATCTTCGCGGGAGTCGACGCTGCCGAGGCGCTGCGCGAGGTCGATCGCGCGGGCCTCGCCCCCGAATTGCTGATCACCGATCTGTGCCTCGCCGACGGCGTATCCGGCTTCGAGGTCACACGCGAGCTGCGCCGGCGCTTCGGCGCGGCGATACCGGCGATCCTGATCACGGGCAGCGTATCCCCGGAGCATGCCGAGCAGGCGCGCGCCGAAGGGCTGCACTTCCTGCTCAAGCCGGTGACGCCGGCAAGGCTGCGCACGCTGATCCATTTCAAGTTGCGCCGCGAGACCGGCTGACATCGATCGCGCGCGGCGCGCCGATGTGGCGATTGCGGTAAGATCGCCCGGTCACCGAGGCCGGCGGCATTGCCCCGCATGCGGGATCGACGCCGGCCCGCCCCATGGAGGCGATCATGCCCGACCAACCCCGGGTTCCGGACCCCCTCGAATTCATCAAGAGCCTGTGGACCGGGATGGGCCTGCCGATGCCCGGAATGGTCACTCCCACGCTGGACGTCGGCGAGCTGGACAAGCGCATCGCCGATCTGCACGCGGTGGAAGGCTGGCTGAAGATGAATCTCGGCATGCTGCAGATGAGCATCCAGGCGCTCGAGATGCAGCGAAACGCGCTCGCAGCGGTGCAGGCGGTCGCGGGCGCCGGCGGCGCCGACGCGCAGGCCCATGCGTTCGCCAATCCGGCGATGTGGCCGTGGCCGTTCCTCCAGCAGGCCGCCTCGGCGGTGCCCGAAGCCACCGAGGCGCACGAGAGCCCTCGCGCAAAGTGAGTACCCCTGCGTTTGCCAGCGCGCACGGGTTCGCGGAGGACGCGCTCGCCGCGACCTCCGCGTGTCTCGCCGGGCTCGCGCTGCCGGCGGACGCCAATCTCGGGTTCGTGTATTTCTCGGACCGGCTGGCGCTGCATGCCGAGGCGATCGTCGCGCGGCTGCGTGCCCGGACCGGGATCGCGCATTGGGTCGGATCGGTCGGCGTCGGCGTGGGCGGGCGAGGGGTGGGCGCGATGGACCAGGGCGCGGTTGCCGTGCTCACCGGACGATTTCCAGCCGGCAGTTTCCATGTCTTCTCGGGCCGGCAGCTGTCGCAGTCGAGTCCCATCCGGCAGCCGTATTTTGCGGTGGTGCATGCCGATCCGCACACCCCGGACATGACCGATCTGGTCACCGACATGGCGGGCAAGGTCTCCAGCGGCTTCATCACCGGCGGACTGTCGAGTTCACGCAGCCGCATGCTGCAGGTCGCCGACGCCGTGGTGTCCGGCGGCATATCCGGGGTCGCATTCTCGCCGGCGGTTCCGGTGGCCACGCGGATGACGCAGGGATGTTCGGCGCTGCCGGACCGATACCGGATCACGCGTGCCGAGGGCAACATCGTCATGACGCTGGACGACCGCCCCGCGCTCGAGGTCTTCAAGCACGCAGCCGGCCCGGAACTGTCCGCCGACCTGCGCCGGGCGGTCGCGCACGTGCTGGTCGGATTGCCCGTGAGCGGCAGCGAAGCGGACGACTACCTCGTGCGCAACATCGTCGCGCTCGATCCGCACAGCGGCATGATCGCCATCAACGAGGAAGTCGAAACCGGCGCGGGCCTGCTGTTCTGCCGGCGCGACGCGCGCGCCGCGCTCGAGGACATGCGCCGCGCGCTGGACTCGCTGAAGGTCTCGCTGCGCGCCGCCCCCCAGGGCGCGCTGTACGTCTCCTGCCTCGGGCGCGCAGGCAATCTGTTCGAAAAGGACGACACCGAGTTCGAGCTGATCCGGGAGGTGTTCGGCGACGTTCCGCTGGCCGGATTTTTCGCCAACGGCGAGATCTTCCGCGACCACCTGTACGGCCACTCCGGCGTGCTGACGCTGTTCCTGTGAGCGCACGGCCGGAGCGCGGCCGCCGCGCTCAGATCACGCCGAGCGAGCGCAGCCTCGCGATCTCGTCGTGCGCGAGGCCCGCCTCGCGCAGGATCGCATCCGAGTCGGCTCCCGCCGCGGCCGCCGGGCGCGGCACGCCGGGATCGAATTCCGAGAGCCTGAACGGCGGCCCGAATTGCGTCAGACCGAGCGCGTCGAACACGGTGCCTCGTTGCCTGAAGTGCGCCTCGCCGATCGACTCCTCGAGGGTGAGCACCACACTGACGCAGCAGTCGGTTCGTTCGAACAGTTCCTTCCAGTGCGCGATCGGCCGGGAACGGAACACCGCGGCGAGTTCGCTGCGCGCGAACTCGCCGCGGCTGCCCTCGGCAAGATGATACGGTTCGAGGTCGGGCCGACCGATCGCCTCGCACAGCCGTGACCAGAACTTTCGCTCCAGCGCGCCGACCGCGAGGTGGCGACCGTCCTGTGCCTCGTACACGCCATAGCATGGCACGGCTCCGCACAGCAGGTCGGCGCCGCGCGCAGGCGTCGCCCCGCGATCGAGCAGGCCGGCGAGCGGAAACACCGCATGCGCGAGCACCGCATCGGTCATCGAGACATCGACCAGCCGGCCGCGCCCGCTCGTCCTGGCATCGAGCAGCGCCGCGAGCATCCCGGTGAGCGCCGCCAGCGCGCCGCCGAGCAGGTCGCCGATCTGGAAGTTGGGCACCACCGGCGGGCCGCCCGCCATGCCGATCTGGTCCAGGACACCGGCATCTCCGATGTAATTGATGTCATGGCCGGCGCGCTGTGCCCACGGGCCGGTTGCGCCGTACCCGCTGATCGCGCAATAGACCGCGCGCGGATTGACCGCGCGGACCGCGTCGTAGCCGGCGCCGAGCCGGTCCATCACGCCGGGCCGGAAGCCCTCGAGTACGATGTCGGCGTCGCGTGCAAGTCTCAGGAACAGCGCGACGCCTTCGCGCCGCTTCAGATCGAGCCGCAGGAAGCGCTTGTTGCGGTTGAGCAGGCGAAACAGGGCGCCGGGCTCGCCGCCGGCACCCATCGAGCGAGCGTAATCGCCCGGCCCGAGATCCTCGATCTTGATGACGTCGGCGCCCAGATCGGCGAGATGCAGGCTCGCCATCGGTCCGGGCAGCAGCCGGGTCAGATCGAGGACGCGGACGCCTTCGAGCGGCTTCGCGCGCATCGGCTCGCGCGATCAGCTTCGCGTTACGTACTGCGCGTGGAGCGGCATCGCGCGTGCGATGACGGCGACGTCATCGTAGCCGGGCCAGCCCTTGATGCGCGGCCACAGGCGGCGAACCGACGGATCGATCAGCGTGCCGTCGGGTCCGCGCAGCCATTCGTGCTCGGCTTCGATGACATTGCCGCGCCAGTCGAGCACGGAGCCTCGCACCTGCTCGAAACCGCTCGTCGCCGCCACTTCGGCGACGATGACCGCGCACTTGCCCGCGTCGTTGAGGTAGGGATCCTCGGCGAGCTCGG
>JBBIUI010000066.1:0-12799 GCA_037440385.1 Rhodocyclales bacterium
TTCGCTTCCCGGATGGGTCGCGCTCGCGCGAACCGGGCCCAGCACGACCAGGTCCAGGCCCAGATCCGCGGCGTGCGCCAGCTCGCGTTCGTCGTGGCAGGACGCCGCGACCCACGGCAGCGCGGGTCGTGCGCGGGTGGCCATCAGCGCGGCCGAACTCAGATGGACTCCATCGGCGCCCACTGCGGCCGCGAGCCCGATGTCCGAATTCACCAGCACCCGCACGCCGCGCTCGCGAGCGCGCGCCAGCACCTCGATCGCAAAATCGCGACGCGCCGGCGCGGGCAGCAGCGGTTCGCGCACCTGGACCAGTTTCAGTCCGCGGCCGATCGCCTCGTCGAGCGCCGCGAGCTGCCGCGCGATGCCGATCTCGCCCGCGTGCGTGATCGCGTAGAAGCCGGGCAGCGCCAGCGCACGCAGCACCGGAGCGTTCGCGGGCAACAGCGGCGCCACCGTGACCGCATCCGGGCGCTGCCATGCGAGCGCCGCGTGCACCCGGTCCGTGATCGTGCCGGTCCATGCGCCGACGCGGAAGAAATGCAGCCGCACGTGCGCATGCGGGTAGCGGTGGCTGCGCGTGATCCACGGCTGGAAGCGCTCGACGCGGATGCCCAGTTCCTCGTCGAGTTCGCGCACGAGTGCGTCGGCGGGCCGCTCGCCCGGCTCGCATTTGCCTCCGGGGAACTCCCAGTAGCCGGGGTAGAACGTATCGGCCGCGCGCCGGCCGAGCAGGAAACTGCCATCGGCGCGCGAGACCACCGCCGCAGCGACGACGGTGACGGGGGGCTCGATCGGGACGGGCGTAGTTTGCACGGCAGCCTTCGGTTCCATCGGGACGCGCGAAGACGGCGAGGCGGCTCGCGGGCGTATCGGCGCGCGGCACGACGATACCTCAAAGCGGCCGCCGGCGCGCGCAGGCCCGAAGGGCGGCCGGATCGGCGATCGGGGTTCGATCGTCCCGCAGCGCGTGCGGCGGGCGGCGGGGCGTAACATCCGGTTGCGGCCGGACGAGGAGCACGGATGTCGGGCAAGTCGCTGTTCGAGAAGATCTGGGAGGAGCACGCGGTCGAGGAGCTGCCCGGCGGCGAGACGCTGCTGTACATCGATCGCCACCTGCTCTACGAGCTGACCTGCGCCGTGGCGTTGCGACGGCTGCGCGAAGCCGGGCGGCGGGTGCGCCGCGCCGATCGGACCTGGGCCGTCGCCGATCACATGCTCTCGACGGCCCCCGGTCGCGGGCCGGAGAGTTTCCCGCCCGCGATCCCCTACCTGCGCGCGCTGGAACGCTCGAGCCGCGACGCGGGCATCCCCTACGTCGGCCCCGACGATCCGCGCCAGGGCATCGTGCATGTCGTGGCGGCGGAGACCGGCGTCGTGCTTCCCGGCATGACGGTGGCTTGCGGCGACTCGCACACCTGCACGCTGGGCGCACTGGGCGCGGTCGCGTTCGGCATCGGAACCGGAGGGATCGAGCAGGTGCTCGTCACCCAGGCGCTGCCGGTGCGCCGGCCGCCGGTCATGGCCGTTCAGGTCGAAGGCGGGCTTGCGTCTGTCGTGTGCGCGAAGGATCTCGCGCTGTACCTGATCGGACGGCTGGGTGCCGAGGGCGCGGCAGGCCACGCGGTGGAGTTCATGGGATCGGCGGTCCGCGCGCTGCCGATGGAGGGCCGATTCACGCTGTGCAACCTGGCGGTGGAGTTCGGCGCGCGCTTCGCACTGATCGCACCCGACGAGGAGACCGCCTCGTGGCTGCACGCCGCCGGTGTGGACGGCGCGGGATCGACCGCGTGGCCCGAGGCCGCGTGCGCGGATGCGCACTTCGACGCACGTCATGCGTTCGACATCGATGGGCTGGCGCCGCAGATCACCTGGGGCACCGGCCCGGCCCAGGTCTGCGCGGTCACGGATGCCGTACCCGATCCGGCCTCGCTCGGCGCCGCGCAGGCCGCGGCGGCGGAGCGCGCGCTCGACTACATGGGGCTGCGGCCCGGCCAGCCGCTGCGCGGATTGCCGGTCGATGACGTGTTCATCGGCTCATGTACGAACGGCCGGCTGTCGGATCTGCGCGCCGCGGCGGCGGTCGTCGGCTCGCGCCGTGTCGCGCCGGGCGTGCGCGCCTGGGTGGTGCCGGGCTCGCGCACCGTCGCCCGCGCGGCGCAAGCCGAGGGTCTGCACGAGATCTTTCTCGCCGCGGGATTCGAGTGGCGCGAACCGGGCTGCTCGCTGTGCGTGGCCGTCAATGGCGAGGCGGTGCCGGCCGGGCACCGCGCGGTGTCGACGTCGAACCGCAACTTCGAGCACCGCCAGGGACGCGGCGCCCGCACGCATCTGGCCAGTCCCGCCAGCGCAGCCGCGGCGGCGATCGCGGGCTCGATCGCCGACCCGCGCGAGTTCTGAGTCGGACATGGAGCCATTGACGTGCATCGAAGCGCCTGCCGCGCCCCTGCTGCGGGAGAACATCGACACCGACGCGCTGTTTCCCGCGGCATGGGCGTGGGATTTCGAGACCGATTACGCCGCCGCGCTGTTCGCCAACTGGCGCTATCTCGACGGCCGCAGCATCGAGGATCCGGATTTCGTGCTCAACCGGAACGGATACCGCGGCGCGCGCATCCTGATCGCCGGCGGTAATTTCGGCTGCGGCTCCTCGCGCGAGCATGCGGTGTGGGCGCTCGCGGCATTCGGCATCCGCGTCGTGATCGCGGTGAGCTTCGCGGAGATCTTCCGCGGCAACGCCATCGCCAACGGCGTGCTGCCGGTGAGCCTGCCGCGCGCGAGCGTCGAGGCGCTCGCGCGTGCGGCCCGCGCGCATCCCGGTGCGCCGTTTCGCGTGGATCTGGTCCGCGGTTCGATCCGCGACTGCGAGGGGAACGGCGTAGCGTTCGCGATCGAGGCCGCGGCGCGCGAGCGGCTGCTGGCGGGCGTGGATGACATCGACATCGCATGCGCACGAATCGCGGCGATCGAGCGCTTCGAGGCAGCCCGGCCGCCCGGCCGGCATTGACGCTCGACGCATCGCTGTGGGAACATCGGAGCGTTTCGAGTCGACCAGGGAGGAAACGCAATGAACGCATGGAAGGCGATCGCGGCATTCGCACTGGCACTGGCGGTCGGTTCGCTCGCCCCGGCATGGGCGCAGGGCGTACCCGAGAAGGGCAAGGTGCACATCGCGGTCGGCGGCAAGGCGGCCTTCTATTACCTGCCGCTCACCATCGCCGAGCAGCTCGGCTACTTCAAGGACGAGGGACTCGAGGTCAAGATCTCGGATTTCGCGGGCGGCTCGGCGGCGCTGCGCGCGGTCGTCGGCGGCAGCGCGGACGTGGTCTCGGGCGCCTACGAGCACACGATCAACCTGCAGTCCAAGAAACAGATCTTCCAGGCCTTCGTCGAGCAGGGCCGGGCGCCGCAGATCTCGGTCGGCGTGAGCCGCGCGAAGGCGGCCGGATTCAAGTCGATGAAGGATCTGAAGGGCATGAAGATCGGGGTATCGGCTCCCGGCTCCTCGACCAACATGATCGTCAATCTGCTGCTGGCGAAGGCCGGACTCAAGCCGTCCGACGTCGCCATCGTCGGAGTGGGCACGGGGTCCGGTGCGGTCGCCGCGATGAAAAGCGGCCAGATCGATGCGATGTCCAACGTCGATCCGGTGATGACGATGCTCGAGCAGGAGGGCACGATCAAGATCGTCGCCGACACGCGCACGCTGAAGGGCACGCTGGAAGTGTTCGGCGGACCGATGCCGGCGGCCGTACTGTATGCGCCGATCGAATTCGTGCAGAAGAATCCCAACACCGTGCAGGCGCTGACCAACGCGATCGTGCGCGCGGACCTCTGGCTGCAGAAAGCCGCGCCGCGCGACATCCTGAAGACCGTGCCCGAGGCCTATCTGCTCGGCAACCAGGCGCTGTACCTGTTCTCGTATGCCAACGTCAGGGAAGCGCTGTCGCCCGACGGCTATATCGCCGACGCCGGGGCGAAGACCGCGCTCAAGGCGCTGGCGGCGTTCAATCCGGCGGTCAAGCCGGCCGGGATCAAGCTCGATCTCACCTATACCAACGCGTTCGTCAAGAAGGCCCACCAGAAGTACAAGTGATGGCGGGCCGGGGCAACGGGGGCGGGCCGGCGCTCGCCCTCGAACGAGTCACGTGCAGTTTCGCGGCACCCGGGGGCGCGGGCAAGGGCAAGGACAAGGGTAAGGGTAAGGGTAACTATACGGCGGTGCGCGACGCGACGCTCGTCGTCGAGGACGGCGAGTTCGTGTCGGTGGTCGGGCCGACCGGCTGCGGCAAGTCGACGCTGCTCAATGTCGCGGCCGGGCTGTTGTCGCCCAGCTCCGGATCGGTGCGCGTCTACGGCGAGCCGCTCGCGGGCATCAACCGCCACGCCGGCTACCTGTTCCAGGCCGATGCGCTGATGCCGTGGAAGTGCGCACTGGACAACGTCATCGCCGGGCTCGTTTTCCGCGGCATGGCGCGCAACCGGGCGATCGGTGCGGGGCAGTCCTGGCTCGAACGGGTCGGACTGGCGGGCTTCGGCGACCGTTACCCGCACCAACTGTCCGGCGGCATGCGCAAGCGCGTCGCCCTCGCGCAGACGCTCGCGCTCGACCCCGCCATCCTGCTGATGGACGAGCCGTTCTCCGCGCTCGACGTGCAGACCCGGGTGCTGATGGAAAACGAGCTGCTCGACCTGTGGTCGGCCGACCGCAAGTCGGTGGTGTTCGTCACGCACGATCTGGAAGAGGCGATCTCGCTGTCCGACCGCGTGGTGGTGCTGTCGGCCGGGCCGGATACCCGGCCGATCGGAGAATATGCGATCGACCTGGCGCGCCCGCGCGACGTGTCGGAGATCCGCCTTTCCCCGCGCTTCATCGAACTGCATACGCAGATCTGGCGCGCGATGAAGGCGGAGGTGTTGAAGGGCTATGCGCGGCAGCGGCAATAGGGGCATGGCGTGAAGCTGAAGGTCCTGCAGGTCGGGCTGCTGCTCGCCGGATTCCTCGTCTGGCACGTGCTGACCAGCCCGACCCTGCTGCCGCCGATCTATTTCGCCGACGCGGACAAGGCCGCGTTCTTCTTCGGCGAGCCGCTGGCGGTGCTTCGCCGGCTCGCCGAGTGGTTCACGAGCGGCGAGATCTACCGGCATCTGTGGGTGACCCTGCTGGAGACGCTCGCCGCATTCGCGATCGGCACCGTCGCGGGGGTCGGGCTCGGGCTGTGGCTCGCGCGCGCGCCGCTCGCCGCGGCCGTTCTCGATCCCTACATCAAGGCCGCCAACGCGATGCCGCGCGTGATCCTCGCACCGATCTTCATGGTGTGGTTCGGGCTGGGCATGGCCTCGAAGGTGGCGCTGGGCGTGACGCTGGTGTTCTTCGTCGTGTTCTTCAACGTCTTCCAGGGCGTGCGCGAGGTCAGTCCGGTCGTACTGGCCAACGCGCGCATGCTCGGAGCCTCTTCGCGGCAACTGCTGCGCCACGTCTATCTGCCCAGCGCGATGAGCTGGGTGTTCGCCAGCGTGCACAATTCGATCGGGCTCGCATTCGTCGGTGCGGTCGTCGGCGAATACCTGGGATCGGCCGAGGGCGTGGGCTACCTGATCCATCAGGCCGAAGGGGTGTTCGACATCAACACGGTGTTCGCCGGCATCCTGCTGCTGACCGCCTTCGCGCTGGTGCTCGACCTGGCCGTGTCGGTGATCGAGAAACGCTTCATGGTCTGGCAGCCGCGCGCCGGAGAAACGGAGCGGCTGTGACGCCGGATCAGCGATCGGCCGGCCCTGCGGGCCTGCGCGCACGCCGGCGGTTCATCGCCGGCGCGCTCGAACCGCGGCATGCGCCACCCGCCCCGGCTCGAGCCGGGCGATGCCTGCCCGAATAGTCGCGCGCGAACTGCCAGGCCGAGCGGCCGCTGCGCGAACCGCGCAGCAGCGCCCATTGCAGCGCCTCGTCGCGTGCGGCCGCGCAGGCGGCCGCGTCGAGTCCGTACACCTCGAGCCAGTGGAAAGCGATGTCGAGATAGCCGTCCTGATCGAACGGATAGAACGACAGCCACAGGCCGAAACGCTCGGACAGCGAGATCTTCTCCTCGACCGCCTCGCCGGGATGGATCTCGTCGCCCACGTGCGTGGTCTCCAGATTCTCGGCCAGGTACTCGGGCATCAGGTGGCGGCGGTTGGACGTCGCGTAGATGACGACGTTCTCGGGCACCGCCGCGAGCGAGCCGTCGAGCACGCTTTTCAGCGCCTTGTAGCCGGGCTCGGCGGCCTCGAACGACAGGTCGTCGCAAAACAGGATGAAGCGCTCGCGGCGGCCGGCGATCATCTCGACGATGTCGGGCAGGTCGATCAGGTCGTTCTTGTCGACCTCGATGACCCGCAGCCCCTTTCGCGCATACTGGTTGAGCAGCGCCTTCACCAGCGAGGACTTGCCGGTGCCGCGCGCCCCGGTCAGCAGCACGTTGTTGGCGCCCTGGCCGGCGAGAAACTGGCGGGTGTTCTGGTCGATGCGCCGCTTCTGCTCTTCGATGCCGCACAGATCCTTCAGCCGGATGCCGTGCGGGCGCGCGAGCGCCTCGATCACGCCGCGGCCGTTGCGCCTGCGCCAGCGATAGGCGATCGCCCGATCCCAGTCGGGTGCCACCGGCGGCTCGGGCAGCGCGCAGGCGATCCGCTCGAGCAGCGTGACGGCGTGGCGCAGCAACTGCAGGGTCTCTTCCATGTCGGTCGTGGCCCGCGCCGGGGCGGGCGAATCGGCGGTTATACTCGCTCGTTGCCTGCCGGAATGTAGCACCAAACCGATGGACGTTTCCCTGCGGCTTGCCGCATCGCTCGTGCTGCCGGTGCTGCTCGCCGCCGGCTGCGCGGCCGTTCCCCGGGCGCCGGTCGCGGCCTGTCCGGCCCCGCTGCCGTGTCCGGCCTGCCCGGTGTGCCCCGCGCCTGCGGTGAGCGTGCCAGCCGCCGCACCGCTGCAGGCCGCCCGCTGGCAGGATCTGCCCGGATGGCCGGGCGATGCGCCCGCCGCGGCGCTCGCAGCGTTTCGCGAGTCGTGCAAGGCGAGCGCGCGCAAGCCGGGCTGGCGCAAGCCGTGCGAGCAGGCGCTCGCACTCGGTTCGGACGACGCCGGCGCGCAGCGGTTCTTCGAGTCGCACTTCAGGCCGTACGGCGTGGTCGATCCGGACGGCAGCCGCGAAGGACGGATCACCGGTTATTACGAGCCGCTGCTCGAGGGCAGCCGCACGCGAAGCGGCGCATTCGCGCACGCGATCTACGGGGTTCCGGACGACCTGCTGCGGATCGAGTTCGGCGACCTGTTCCCGGAACTGCGGCATCTGCGGCTGCGCGGCCGGCTCGATGGCAACCGGGTCGTGCCCTACTATTCGCGCGCCGAGCTCGCGCGCCGCGAACGCGAACTCGAATCGAGCGCGCTGCTGTGGGTGGCCGATCCGGTCGAACTGTTCTTTCTGCAGATCCAGGGCTCGGGCCGCTTGCGGCTGCCCGACGGCAGCCTCGTGCGCGTGGGTTATGCCGATCAGAACGGACACCCCTATCGCTCGATCGGACGCTTGCTCGTCGAGCGCGGGGAGCTGAGCGTCGAACAGGCCTCGATGGAAGGCATCAAGCAGTGGGCACGCGCGCACCCCGAACGGCTGCCCGGGCTGCTGGAGGGAAATCCCAGCTTCGTGTTCTTCCGCGAGCGCGGCGCGGGCGAGGGCGGCCCGATCGGCGCGCAGGGCGTCGCGCTGACGCCGGAGCGCAGCCTCGCGGTCGATGCCCGCGTCATCACGCTGGGCGCGCCGGTTTTCCTCTCGACGACATGGCCGGGCACCGGCGAACCGCTGCGCCGCCTGATGGTGGCCCAGGACACGGGCGGCGCGATCCGCGGCCCGGTACGCGCCGACTTCTTCTGGGGCTTCGGCGCGCAGGCCGGCGCGCGCGCGGGCAGCATGCGCCAGGCCGGCCGGATGTGGGTGCTGCTGCCTGTGTCCGAATGAGTCGCGCTGTCGGGATTCGCTGCACGATATCGGGGCGACGAGGGTAACGGCGGCACCATGGCGGTGCGGCGACCGGGCAACGCGATCCGCTCGCCGGAGCCAGAGCCTTGATCCGACGGGCCTGTTGCGGATGGCATGCCGCTTGCTGGCGATTACCGGATCGTTCATCCGGAGCGCTTGCCTTGGAACCGCTGAAAACCTCTTCCGACGTCGTCTTCGTGCTGCTCGGAGCGATCATGGTGCTGGCCATGCACTCCGGCTTCGCCTTCCTCGAGCTCGGCACCGTGCGCAGGAAAAACCAGGTCAATGCGCTGGTCAAGATCCTGTGCGACTTTGCCGTGTCGACGATCGCGTACTTCTTCGTCGGCTACACGGTCGCCTACGGCACGAACTTCTTCGCGCCGGCCACGGAGCTCGCCCGCCACAGCGGCTACGAGCTGGTGAAGTTCTTCTTCCTGCTGACCTTCGCCGCGGCCGTCCCGGCGATCGTCTCGGGCGGCATCGCCGAGCGCGCTCGTTTCACGTCGCAACTCGCCGCGACCTTCCTGCTGGTGTCGCTCGTGTATCCCTTCTTCGAGGGCATCGCCTGGAACGAGCATTTCGGCTTCCAGGCCTGGCTCGAATCGGCGTTCGGCGCCCGCTTCCACGATTTCGCGGGGTCGGTCGTCGTACATGCGGTCGGAGGCTGGATCGGCCTCGTGGCGGTGCTGCTCACCGGTGCGCGCCGCGGCCGCTATTCGAAGACCGGCGCGATCTCGGCGCATCCGCCGTCCTCGATCCCCTTCCTCGCGCTGGGCGCCTGGGTGCTCACCGTGGGATGGTTCGGATTCAATGTGATGTCCGCGCAGACGATCGACAAGGCCAGCGGCCTGGTCGCACTGAACTCCCTGATGGCGCTCACCGGCGGCACGCTGGCCGCGCTGGTCGCGGGGCGCAACGACCCCGGTTTCGTTCACAACGGTCCGCTCGCCGGCCTGGTCGCGATCTGTGCGGGCTCCGACCTGATGCATCCGATCGGCGCCCTGATCACCGGTGCGGTCGCCGGCGGCCTGTTCGTCGTGCTGTTTACCGTCACGCAGAATCGCTGGAAGATCGACGACGTGCTCGGCGTATGGCCGCTGCATGGACTGTGCGGCGCCTGGGGTGGCATCGCCGCCGGGATCTTCGGCACGACCACGTTCGGCGGCCTGGGCGGCGTGAGCCTTGCCTCGCAACTGATCGGCACCGGCACCGGCATCGCGGTCGCGATCGCCGGCAGCCTGCTGGTCTATGGATCGCTGAAGGCGACGCTCGGGCTTCGGCTCGATCCGGAATCGGAATTCAACGGCGCGGACCTGTCGCTGCACCGCATCGGCGCATCGTCCGAGGGCGAGACGCTGTGGTGATGCGGGCGATGCGCTTGCGAGCGGCCACCCGCCGATCCCGTCATCATTTGACCGCGGCGAGCGCCCGCTCGATCTCCTCGGCGGGCACGGCTCCGGGCAGGCGGGTGCCGTTGGGCAACAACACGGTCGGCGTGCCGCGGATGTTCAACTTCCGGCCGAGCTGCACGTTCTGCTCCACCGGCGTCTGACAGGTCGGCTTGGCGCTGGGGACGACGCCGCCGATCATCCAGTCGCTCCACGCCTTGGCGCGGTTGGCCGAACACCAAACGGCGCGCGACTTGTCGTAGGAGTCCTGCGACAGGATCGGGTACAGGAAGGTATGGATCGTCACGTCGTTGACGTTTTTCAGTTCCTTCGCCAGCTTCTTGCAATAGGCGCAGTTCGGGTCCTCGAAGGTCACCATCTCCCGCTTGCCGTTGCCGTGCACGATCTTGATCGCGCGATCCAGCGGCAGCGTCGCGTAGAGCTTCTTCTGCGTCAGATTCTCGCTGGTGCGCCCGTCGATGATGTCCCCATCGAAGAAGAAACGCCCCTGCTCGTCGGTGTACAGGATCTGGCCGTCGGTGCGGATCTCATAGAGCCCGGCATACGGAGTCTTGCTGATCGCGACGCCCGACACGCCGAGCCGGCTCTCGACGGTCTTCCTGAGCTGGCTTTCGTCGGCCAGCGCGGCGGAACAGGCGAGCAGGCCGGCGAGCGCGAGGGAAACGGATCTGTTCGTCATGATCTCTCCAGGGAGGTGCTGCCGCGAAGCGCCGCCCCATGCGGCGCCCGCACCCGCTCGCTCAAGCCATCGCGTAGCGCGCGAGCATGTTGCGTACGACCGGAAGCCGACCGGTCAGGTTCAGTCCGAAATTGCGCGCCCACACGATGGGCGCGGAGCGCGCGTGGAACAAGCGCTGCAAACCGTGGGTGAGCGCCTGGAGCGCCAGCACCTCCTCCGCGCGCCGCCGCTCGTAGCGGCGCAGCACGCGCTGCTCGCCCGGATCCTCCGTGGCTGCGGCCGCGACCACGATCTCGCCCAGCGCCCGCGCATCCCCGAAACCGAGATTGATGCCGTGGCCGGACAGCGGATGGATGTTGTGGGCCGCATCGCCGATCAGTGCGATGCGCGGCGCGATCGTGCGTTCCACGCGCATCAGCCGCAGCGGGAATCCCTTCGGCGCACCGATCCGCTCGAGATCCCCGAGCCGGCCGTGCGAAGCCTCGCGCACGGCGGCGCAGAAAGCCGGCGCGTCCGCCGCGAGCAACTGCGCGGCGTGCGCGTCGGGCGTCGACCAGACCATCGACACGCGCTCGCCCGGCAGCGGCAGGAACGCGAGCACGCCATCGGCGCGAAACCACTGGAATGCGCTGTCGTGATGCGGCGCCTCGCAGCGCAGATTGGCGACCACGCCGGTTTCCCCGTACGCGAACGTTCGCGACGCGATCCCGGCCTGCCGGCGCACCCAGGAATGCGCGCCGTCCGCGCCCACGAGCAGCCGCGCCGAAAGCTCCTGCCCGTCCTCAAGCCGCAGCCGCACGGCGTCCGCCCCGGCAAGCAACGCTTCCGGCCGCGCCGGGCAGAACCGTTGGAGCCCGCTGTGGCGCTTCGCGCTCTCCCACAGCTCGCGCTGCATCAGGCCGCTCTCGACGATCCATGCCAGCTCGCCGACGCCGCACTCGAACGCCGAAAACGCGAGGTGGCCGCCGTCGTCGCCGAAAATCTCCATCCGATGCACCGGGGCCATGCGCCCGGCATCGAGCTGCGGCCAGATGCCGATCTCGCCGAGGAAGGCGGCACTTCCAGGGCTCAGCGCGTAGACCCGCGGATCCCACTGCTCAGTGGGCGGCGCCGGCGCATGCTCCTCGATCAGCGCGACCGACAGCCTCCCGCCGCGCAGTGCGCACGCGGCCGCGCTGCCCGCCAGACCTCCGCCCACGATGGCGACATCGAAAGTCATCGGCGGATTCTAGCAGCCTGCCCGCCTCCAGCTCCGGGACGTGACTCCGGGACGTGACATTGACAAGCGCGGAAACGCCAGACGATAATCGCTGCCCCGCCGCGGGGTGATGTAGCTCAGCCGGTTAGAGCGACGGATTCATAATCCGTAGGTCGAGGGTTCAAGTCCCCCCATCACCACCATCTTCCCGAAGCCAGCCTCGCGCTGGCTTTTTCATGGCCTGCCAGCACCGCGGCGGCGAAGACACGGTTGTCGAATCCGAGGTCGCGCTGCTCAGGGAGCACGGCCATGAAGTGGCGGAATTCAAGCGGAGCAATCTGGAAGTCGGTGCGTTCTCCTCGCTGGACCTGCTGCGGCAAACCGTCTGGTCTGCGCGCACTCTCGATGACATGCGTGATCTGGTGGCGGACTTCCGGCCTGACGTAATCCATGCGCACAATACGTTCCCGATGATTTCCCTCTCGCTTTACTGGGCGGCGCGGCGCGCCGGCGTACCTGTCGTGCAGACCCTGCACAATTTCCGCCTGCTGTGCCTGAACACCCTGTTCCTGCGCAATTCGGCGGTCTGCGAAGACTGTCTTGGACATCAGCCGTGTGCCCTGCCCGCAATTCTTTTGGACACGAAATTGGGGTAAATAGACGTGTCTGAGAAAGGAGCGGGAAATGCTGAAGGCGGGTTCCCGGCGTCGAAAATCTCGGTCAAGCGGAAATTCGTCGACTGTCAGCAATTGCCGCCGGGCATGCGCAGCGGCCTATTGTTTGTCGGCCGTTTGTCGGTAGAAAAAGGCGTGCGGGTACTGGCAGAAGCCGAGCGTCAGCTGCCCGAGCTTGAGCTGAAAGTGCTTCGCGAGGTCAGCGAAGCGGCGGCTTTGCGGGGCTTGCATGGAGTGCAGGAATACGGCGCCCAGCCCGGCTAGCGCGTGTTCAAGGAAATGGGCAGTGCGGTCGCGCTGGTGGTCCCCAGCATCTGGTATGACAATTTTTCACGCACCATCGTCGAGTCCTTTGCCGCTGGCTTGCCGGTCATCGCCAGCCGCATCGGTGCCCTGGCTGATATCGTGCGGGATCACCTCGTCGACCAGGTGCGCGGCGCTCTCGGCCGTGCGCCGCGCGCCGCACGAGGGGCAGAATCCCCGCCGCTTGCACGAGAACGCCACCAGCTTCTCGTAGGCGCAGTCGGCACAGCGCACGCGCAGGAATCCGTGCGCGAGGATGCCGCATTCGAGATCGGCCTCGAACTCGTCCTTGACGAACCTAGGCAGGCCCGTGCCGGTCCTGGCTTCCACCTGGGCAAGGAACGTCTCGAGATGTTCCCGCACCAGACTATGCAGGATCGTCTCCTCCGGCCGCCGCCGCTCGTAGTCCCCCCGCGGCAACACTTAATCCCAGATTGTCCATTAGACCGGGCAGAGGCTGTTCGAGGGCAGTTACCCCTGCCGCATTTGCCCTACGCGGCGGCTTGGGGCCTGCGGGCGGCATCTTT
>JBBIUI010000067.1:0-12681 GCA_037440385.1 Rhodocyclales bacterium
GGACGCTGGGAGGTCCGGCGGCGCGACGGGGATTCCGAAGACACGGACCGCGGGCATCGCCGCGGATTTCTCCCAGCGGCGTGCCAACATTGAGCAATTCCCGGATCACCCCACGCTGCTGATCGACCATCTGGTGGGCCCGAACACTGATGGCCGTGAGCTGCTCGGCCGGCGTGCCGGGCGGGGCGGTCTCGCCGCGCGGCGGCGACGACCCTGCACAAGCCGGCCGTCAAGGCGGATGAAAAGAAGGCCAAGAAGGTCGAGAAACAGCCTGCCGCGTGGAAGGGCGACGTCGCAAAGCGCCGCACCATCAAGACCCGCGGTGCCGAGGGTGCATCGGGTTGGCGCGGGCCGAAGTACGGGCGAGCCCGGCAGGCCGAGGAGGTATCCCAGCCGGCCCCGGTCGTCGAAGCGGTCGTGCGCGAAGTCCTCGTGCCCGAGACCATCACGGTCGGCGATCTCGCCCGCAAGATGGCGGTCAAGGCGGCCGATCTGATCAAGACGCTGATGAAGCTCGGCACGATGGTCACGATCAACCAGGTGCTCGATCAGGAAACCGCGATGGTCGTGGTCGAGGAGATGGGTCACGTGGCGAAGGCGGCCAAGCTCGACGAGCCGGATGCATTCCTGGCCGACGCGCAGGCGCCCGCTGCCGATGTCGACATCGAGCCGCGCCCGCCGGTGGTCACGGTGATGGGTCACGTCGACCATGGAAAGACGTCGCTGCTCGACTACATCCGCAAGACCCGCGTCGCACACGGCGAGGCGGGCGGGATCACGCAGCACATCGGGGCGTATCGCGTCGAGACGGCGCGCGGCGTGGTCGCGTTTCTCGACACGCCGGGACACGAGGCATTCACGGCGATGCGCGCGCGCGGCGCGAAGGCGACCGACATCGTGATCCTGGTCGTCGCGGCCGATGACGGGGTCATGCCTCAGACGCGCGAGGCGATCCACCACGCGCGCGCCGCCGACGTGCCCATCGTCGTCGCGATCACCAAGATCGACAAGCCGGAAGCGAACGCGGAGCGGGTCATGCAGGAGCTGGTCGGCGAAGGCGTCGTTCCGGAGGAGTACGGCGGCGATGTCATGTTCGTTCCGGTGTCCTCGAAGACCGGCGAGGGCGTCGACCGGCTCCTCGAAAGCGTCCTGCTTCAAGCCGAGGTGCTGGAGCTCAAGGCGCCGCGCGCGACGCACGCCAAGGGACTGGTGATCGAGGCGCGGCTGGACAAGGGCCGCGGACCGGTCGCGACGGTGCTGGTGTCCTCGGGCACGCTCAGGCGCGGCGACG
The DNA here is from genome assembly GCA_037440385.1 of Rhodocyclales bacterium. Classification (GTDB taxonomy): domain Bacteria; phylum Pseudomonadota; class Gammaproteobacteria; order Burkholderiales; family Rhodocyclaceae; genus CG2-30-68-42. The sequence goes on from JBBIUI010000067.1 coordinate 1,292, forward strand.
TGCTGCTGGCCGGTCACGTGTTCGGCCACGTGCGCGCGATGCTCGACGAGAGCGGGAAATCGGTGGCGGCCGCCATCCCGTCGACGCCGGTCGAGATTCAGGGTCTGTCGGATGTGCCCAGTGCCGGCGACGAAGTGATCGTGCTCGGCGATGAACGAAAGGCACGCGAGATCGCGTTGTTCCGCCAGGGCAAGTTCCGGGACGTCAAGCTGGCGAAGCAGCAGGCGGCGAAACTGGAAAACGCGTTCGAACAGATGGGCGAGGACCAGAAAAAGACCCTCGCGCTGATCGTCAAGGCCGACGTGCAGGGCTCGCAGGAAGCGCTGGTGCAGGCGCTGACCAAGCTGTCGACCGACGAGGTCAAGGTGAATGTCATCCATGCCGCGGTCGGCGGGATCAACGAGTCCGACGTGAATCTGGCGCAGGCTTCGCGCGCCGTGATCCTCGGTTTCAACACACGGGCGGACGCCGGCGCGCGCCGGCTCGCGGAAAATTACGACGTCGACATCCGTTATTACAACATCATCTACGAGGCGGTCGACGAAGTGAAGAACGCGCTGGCCGGCATGCTTGCGCCGGAACGCAGGGAGAAGGTGATCGGATCGGTCGACATCCGCCAGGTGTTCCGGATCTCCAAGGTGGGCACCGTTGCGGGTTGCTTCGTGCTCGACGGCCTGGTCAGGCGTGGCGCCATGGTCCGGCTGTTGCGCGACAACGTCGTGGTGTGGACCGGCGAGCTGGATACGCTCAAGCGCTTCAAGGACGATGTGCGCGAAGTGAAGTCGGGCTTCGAGTGTGGCCTGAGCCTGAAGAATTACCAGGACATCCAGGTCGGCGATCAGCTCGAAGTGTTCGAGATCCAGGAAGTGGCGCGCACGCTGTAGCGCTCATGCCGAAGGATCCGCTGCGAACGCAGCGCGTGGCCGAACAGATTCGGCGCGAGCTCGCCATGCTGCTGCGCCAGGAGGTGAAGGACCCGCGCGTGGGCCTGGTCACGCTGACCGGCGTCGAGGTCACGGCTGACTATGCGCATGCGAAGGTATATTTCACGGCGCTGGCGCCTTCCGGTTCGCTCGCCGGGGTCGAAGCCGGCCTGAGCCGCGCGAGCGGTTTCCTGCGCGCGGAACTGGGGCGGCGCATCCGCCTGCACACGTTACCCGAACTGCATTTCGTCTACGACGAGTCGGTCGAGCGGGGCGTGAGGCTGTCGCGGCTCATCGACGAGGCGGTCGGTGCGGACCGCAAACGCCACGAATAGCAACGGACGGGTCGGACCGTGGCGAGCCCGCAGACGACGGCGCAACGACGCGAGAAGCCCGCGCGCAGGCGCGTCGACGGCGTGCTGCTGCTCGACAAGCCGGCCGGCATCACGTCGAATGCCGCGCTGCAGGCGGCCAGGAGGTTGTTCGGCGCACTCAAGGCCGGTCACGCGGGCACCCTCGATCCGCTGGCCAGCGGCCTGTTGCCGATCGCATTCGGCGAGGCCACCAAGCTCGCCGGCCTGATGACGGACGCGGACAAGCGCTACCGGACGACGATTCGTCTGGGCGTGGAGACGGACACGGCCGACGCCGAAGGCCGCGTCACGGCCCGCCGTCCGGTCGCCGTCGACGAGGCGGCGATCGAGGCCGCGCTCGCTCGCTTCCGCGGGGAGATTGCGCAGATCCCGCCGATGCATTCGGCATTGAAACGCGAAGGGCGACCGCTTTACGAACTGGCCCGGCAGGGAATCGAGGTGGAACGGGCCGCACGCCGCGTGCGCATCGATGAACTGCGGCTCGTCGCGAGGCAAGGCGATTCGCTGACGCTGGACGTGGCGTGCAGCAAGGGAACGTACGTCCGCAGCCTGGCGGCCGATATCGGTGCCGCGCTCGGCTGCGGCGCGCACGTCGCGGTGCTGCGCCGCACGGCCAGCGGACCGTTCGTCGTCGAGGCGGCGATCGGGCTGGACGAACTCGAGCGGATGACGCCGCGCGAGCGGCTCGCGACGCTGCACGAGGTGGACCTGTTTGCCGCGCATCTTCCGCGCGTGGAACTGGATGGCGGGGACGAGCAGCGTTTTTGTCGCGGAATGGCGCTGCCCGGGGCGGCTTGCGCGGCGCATACGCTGCTGCGCGTCTATGCGGCGGGGCGCTTCTGCGGATTCGGGCGCGTCCGTGAGGACGGTTGCCTGCAGCCGGTGAGGGTCGTGCACCGCGACGGGACGGGCGAGGCGAAGCGAAGCGATGCCGGCCTTGAGCGCGAGGGGACAAGCCGGCTATAATCCGCCGTTTCGTGAGGCGAGAGAGAACGCAGCGATGGCAATACAAACGGCTGAAAAAGCGAAGATCGTCCGTGATTTCCAGCGTGCCGCCGGGGATACCGGCTCGCCAGAGGTACAGGTTGCACTGGTGACGGCGCGCATCAACGATCTGACCGGGCATTTCAAGACCCACGTGAAGGATCATCATTCCCGCCGCGGACTGCTGCGGATGGTCAGCGAGCGGCGCAAGATGCTCGATTACCTCAAGCGCAAGGATCTGGACCGCTATCGGACGTTGATCGAGCGGCTCGGTTTGCGCAAGTAAGAAGCGACGCGGTCGCGATCGACCGCTGGCATGCCGGCGCCGGCCAGCAGGCCGTGCCGGCTTTGTTTCGATGACTTCGTCATCCGGCCCGCCGTCGTGCGGCGGCGGGCGCAACCGACTGAAAGGAACCTCCCTTGCTGAACCCAGTCAAGAAATCGTTTCCGTACGGTGCCCATACCGTCACGCTGGAAACCGGCGAGATTGCGCGCCAGGCCGATGGCGCCGTGCTCGTCAGCATGGACGACACCGTGGTGCTGGCAACCGTGGTCGCCGCGAGGCAGCCCCGGCCGGGTCAGGATTTCTTCCCGCTGACGGTGGATTACGTCGAGAAGACCTATGCCGCCGGGCGGATTCCCGGCGGGTTCTTCAAGCGCGAAGGCCGTCCTTCCGAAAAGGAAACGCTGACCTCGCGGCTGATCGATCGCCCGCTGCGCCCGCTCTTTCCGGACGGCTTCCGGAATGAAGTCCAGGTGGTCACGACGGTGCTGTCGATCGATCCCGAAATCGACTCGGACATTCCGGCCATGATCGGCGCGTCCGCCGCGCTGGCGATCTCGGGCATTCCGTTCGACGGGCCGATCGGCGCGGCGCGGGTCGGCTACCTCGACGGGCAATACGTGCTGAATCCGACGCTTTCACAGCTCAATTCGAGCCAGCTCAACCTGGTCGTCGCCGGAACCGAGACCGCGATCCAGATGGTGGAATCCGAGGCCAAGGAACTTTCCGAAGAAGTGATGCTCGGTGCGGTGATGTTCGGGCACGAGCAGATGCAGCACGCGATCCAGGCGATCCACGAACTGGTCGAGCAGGCCGGCAAGCCCGAATGGCCGCAGCCCGCGCCTGCGGTTGACGAAAAGCTGGTCGCGCGAGTCGCCGAGCTCGCACGCACGGAACTCGAGGAAGCGTATCGGCTCACGCGCAAGCAGGAACGCAACGAACGCGTCGAGGCGATCCGCAACCGCGTCGTCGAGACGCTGACCGCCGATCCGGCCGCGGCAGCGGAGGGGAACGCGATCAAGAACGCGTTTTTCGATCTCGAGGCGAAGATCGTTCGCGGCCGCGTGTTGAACGGCGAGCCGCGCATCGACGGGCGCGACACGCGTACCGTGCGTCCGATCACGATCCGCCACGGCGTGCTTCCGCGCACGCACGGATCGGCGCTGTTCACGCGGGGCGAGACGCAGGCTCTCGTGATCGCCACGCTCGGTACCGGGCGCGACGAGCAGATCGTCGACGCGCTCCAGGGAGGCTACCGCGACCGCTTCATGCTCCACTACAACATGCCACCGTTCGCGACCGGCGAAACGGGCCGCATCGGCACGCCCAAACGGCGGGAGATCGGCCACGGGAGGCTCGCCAAGCGCGCGTTGCTCGCCGTGTTGCCGGCGCCGGAAGAATTCAGTTATTCGATGCGCGTGGTCTCGGAAATCACCGAATCGAACGGATCGAGTTCCATGGCCTCGGTGTGCGGCGGCTGCCTCGCGCTGATGGATGCCGGCGTGCCGCTCAAGGCTCACGTGGCCGGAATCGCGATGGGGCTGATCAAGGAAGGGAACCGGTTTGCGGTGCTCACCGACATCCTCGGCGACGAGGATCATCTCGGCGACATGGACTTCAAGGTGGCCGGTACGGAAGCCGGCGTCACGGCCCTGCAGATGGACATCAAGATCCAGGGCATCACGCGGGAAATCATGCAGGTCGCGCTCGCTCAGGCGCGCGAAGGACGCATGCATATCCTCGGGCTGATGAAGTCGTCGCTGGCGGCGCACCGTGGCGAGGTGTCCGAATACGCACCGCGTCTGCTGACGATGAAGATCAATCCGGAAAAGATCCGCGACGTCATCGGCAAGGGCGGCAGCGTGATCCGCGCGCTGACCGAAGAGACCGGGACGGTGATCGACATCGACGACAACGGCACGGTGACGATCGCCTCGGTCAATGCGGAAGCCGCGGAAGTCGCGCGCAAGAGGATCGAGGCGCTGACCGCGGAAGTCGAGGTCGGCCGGATCTACGAGGGCACGGTGCTGCGGCTGCTCGATTTCGGCGCGATCGTCAGCGTGCTTCCGGGCAAGGACGGACTGCTGCACATCTCCCAGATTGCCAACGAGCGCATCGCCAGCGTCAGCGATCACCTGAAGGAAGGACAGCGGGTCCGGGTCAAGGTGCTGGAAACGGACGAGAAGGGCCGGATTCGTCTGAGCATGAAGGCGGTCGGCGACGAACCGGCGGCACCGGCGGCATAACGCGGCGGGCGACCCGCACGACAGACGGGGCGCCCTTGCGGCGTCCTTTCGGCGTCCGGTATTCGCAGGTTTCGGGGTGTGCGTCGGGGTGTGCGTCGGGGGGCACCCGGGGCGCGATGCGGCTCGGCGCCGCGAGGTTCGCTACTTCGCGACCTGCTTTTCGCGCAATTCCTCGAGCGTCTTGCAGTCGATGCACAGCGTGGCGGTGGGACGCGCTTCCAGCCGCTTCAGACCAATCTCCACGCCGCAGCTCTCGCAGTAACCATAATCGCCGCTGTCGATCCTCGCGAGCGTTTCGTCGATCTTCTTGACCAGCCGGCGTTCGCGGTCGCGGTTGCGCAACTCGAGCGCGATGTCGGATTCCTGGCTGGCACGATCGTTCGGATCTGCGAAGACGGTGGCTTCGTCCTGCATCGTGTGTACCGTCCGCTCTATGTCGTCGAGCATGTCCTGCTTGAGCATCTCCAGCATCTTGCGAAAGTGCGCGAGCTGTTTGCTGTTCATGTACTCCTCGCCCTTCTTCGGGGCGTAGGGTGGAAACCGCTTGTGAAGTTTTTGCAGGTAGTCTTCGGCCATGGTCGGTCGTCCGCGCGAAACCGCCTTAATAGCAGAATTGCCAGAGCATCGCAAGGTGAGTGCGCGCACGAGGTGAATGCACGCACGAGCAAACTGCGCGCACGAATTGAATGCACGCACGGATTCCATCCGGCTGCACCGGTCGGGCGCGATCGCGTCGAGCGGCGGGTCGTTGCGCAGCCAGTCGTCGCGTTTGACCGACCCGAGCCGCCGCGCGTACAATTCGCCGGCTTCGGGGTGTAGCGCAGCCTGGTAGCGCGCTTGCTTTGGGAGCAAGATGTCGCGTGTTCAAATCACGCCACCCCGACCAGGTTTGCCCGACCGGCTGCCCGTAGCTCAATCGGATAGAGCACCGGCCTTCTAAGCCGGGGGTTGTGGGTTCGATTCCCGCCGGGCAGGCCAGCAGCGCGGTCGCGAAGGGCGCTGCGAGAATTGGACCATGGTGGGCGTAGCTCAGCTGGTAGAGTCCCGGATTGTGATTCCGGTTGTCGTGGGTTCGAGTCCCATCGCCCACCCCACCATCAGAGGACGAGGGCCGCGAATGCGGCCCTCGTCGATTCCCTTCCGTGCGTTCTCCGGCGCTACTGGCCTGGCGGTTCGAACGGCTCGTTCAGCGACAGCCAGTACAGCCCGAGCTGGCCGACCGCGTGAATGAATTTCTCGAAGTCGACCGGCTTGCGGATATAGCTGTTCGCGCCCAGGCTGTACGCTTCGTAGATGTCCTGTCGTTCCTTCGACGTCGTCAGCACGACCACCGGCAGGAAGCTGGTGCGCCCGTCCGCGCGGATGCGCCGCAGGACCTCCAGGCCATCGATACGAGGCAGTTTCAGATCCAGCAGTACGACCGCCGGCAGGATCGACACGTCGCGACCCGCGTGGGCTCCGGTGCCGAACAGATAGTCGAGCGCCTCGACACCGTCGCGGGCGACGACGATCTCGTTCTGGATGCGGTTCTTGCCGAACGCCCGCAGCGTCAGCGCCTCGTCATCGGGGTTGTCTTCCACCAGCAGGATCGGACGGTCCGTCGCCATCGATGTACCTGTCATGAATTGGATCGCCGCCGGACGCGGTCGGCTCTCCGCGGTTGAACTCGTTCGCATGATAGCTCAAACGACCGGGGCCGCCCGCCGGTGCACGCCGCCGGTCGATCAGCCGGCGCCATCCGTCGCGACTCGTTTTCCGCTCTCGGGCAACTGATCGGATTGCAGCACGAACACCGATGCTTCGCTCGAGCGCGTCGTGAGCCAGGTAAGCGGCAGCGCCGGGAATGCCCGTTCGAGTTCGTGCCGCAGATGGCCGATCTCGACCACGAGCACCCCCGTGGGCTCGAGGTGCCGGTGTGCCTGCGCGAGGATGCGCCGCACGACATCCAGTCCGTCCGCTCCCGCCGCGAGCGCGAGGGCAGGCTCGTGGCGGGTCTCGGGCGGAAGTGCGGCCATGGCCGCAGCGCCTACGTAGGGCGGGTTCGAGACGATGACGTCATAGCGCCGATCTGCGAGCCCCTCGAACAGGTCGGAGCGGATCAGCTCGATGCGTCGATCGAGCCCGTAGTCGCCGACGTTCCGGCGGGCGACATCGAGCGCATCGCCAGACAGGTCGACCGCATCGACGCGTGCACCGGGAAACGCATGCGCGAGCAGCACCGCCAGACAGCCGGAACCGGTGCACAGGTCCAGTGCCCGGCCCACGGCCGACGGTTCGGCGATCCAGGGTGAGAGCGCGTCCTCGAGCGCCTCGGCGATGTAGGAACGCGGAACGATGACGCGCGGGTCCACGTAGAAGCGGAAATCGCCCAGCCATGCCTCGTGCGTGAGGTAGGCGGCCGGCAGGCGCTCGTCGATGCGCCGGGCGAGCAGCGCGAACACCGCTTCGCGTTCGGCCATCGTCAGCCGTGCGTCGAGGAACGGTTCGAGCCGGTCGATCGGCAGGTGCAGCGCATGCAGCAGCAGGTAGGCGGCCTCGTCCCAGGCATTGTCCGTGCCGTGCCCGAAATACAGTCCGGCCTCGCCGAAGCGGCTCACGGCGTAGCGCAGCCAGTCCCTCAACGTGCACAGCTCGTCGGCGGGCCCGGCCATCGCCGTCATTCGGCCAGCAGCCGCTCCAGTACGCCGCGGTAGATGCGGGCCAGCGTATCGAGGTCGTCCGCTCGCACGTGCTCGTCGGCCTTGTGGATCGAGGCGTTGACCGGCCCGAATTCGAGGACCTGCGGGCAGATCGCAGCGAGAAAACGGCCATCCGATGTGCCGCCGCTGGTCGACAACGCCGCGTCGATTCCGGTCTCGGCGAGAATCGCGGCGCGCAGCGCCTGCAGCAGCGTTCCGGGTTGCGTCAGGAAGGGCTGACCGGACAGGGTCCAGGCCAGGTCGTAGGTCAGCCGGTGGCGATCGAGGATTTCCGCGACCCGCTCGCGCAGGCGCCCGGCGCTCGTTTCGGTCGAGAAGCGGAAATTGAACGCTGCGTCGAGGCTGCCGGGAATGACATTGGTCGCGCCGGTCCCGGCATGGACGTTGGAGATCTGGAACGTCGTCGGCGGAAAGTCGGCATTGCCGGCATCCCAGTGTGTCGCAGCCAGCTCCGCCAGTGCCGGCAGCGCCGCATGGATCGGATTTCGCGCCAGTTCGGGATAGGCGACATGCCCCTGCACGCCACGCACGGTCAGCGTTGCGCCGAGCGAGCCGCGCCTGCCGTTCTTGATCGTGTCTCCGAGCCGTTCGGCACAGGTCGGCTCGCCGACGATGCAGTAATCGGGGCACTCGGCGCGCTCGCGCAGCATTTCGACCACTCGCGCCGTACCGTCGATCGCATCGCCTTCCTCGTCCGAGGTCAGCAGCAGCGCGATCGATCCGGAATGCTCCGGACGGTCCGTGACGAATGCTTCGGCCGCGATGACGAACGCGGCGATCGACGCTTTCATGTCCGCCGCACCGCGGCCGTAGAGCAGGCCATCGCGCTCGGTGGGCGCGAACGGATCGGAATGCCACTGCGAAAGCGGCCCCGGGGGCACGACATCGGTGTGGCCGGCGAAACACACGATGGGGCGCGCGTGTCCGGCGCGTGCCCACAGGTTCGCCACTGCGCCGCGGTCGATGCGCTCGATCGTGAACCCGCATGAGGCGAGCCGCGACGAGATCCGCTCCATGCATCCGTCATCCAACGGCGTGACGGAACGGCGTTCGATCAGGCTGCGGGCCAGTTGCAGCGTCGGGCTATCGGCCATCCGGTCTCAGGCGCGCGGCGCTTCGTCGATGTTCAGCGTGATCTCGGTGAACGACGCGCCGCCCGAGGACTGGGTGTCGAAATCGATCGGCTGCGTCAGATGCGGGGGTTCGGGCCCGCTCGGCGCATTGAGCTGGGAATTGTTGATCAGCCACGACAGGTTGGTGGGCGAGTCGGCGTTGGCGAGCGCCTCTTCCAGCGTGATGGCGCCTTCGCGGTAGAGCCGGAACAGGTCCTGCTCGAATGTTTGCGAGCCGGGTGCGAGGCTCTGCTCCATCGCCTCCTTGATCGCATTGACTTCCCCGCGCTCGATCAGCTCGGCGATGTGGCGCGTGTTGAGCAGGATCTCGACCGCCGGGATGCGCTTGCCGTCCGGCCGCTTGACGAGCCGCTGCGAGATCACGCACTTCAGGCTGACCGACAGGTCGAGATACAGCGCGGTGCGGTTTTCCAGCGCGAAGAAATTGATGATGCGGTTCATCGCGTGATAGCTGTTGTTCGCGTGCAGCGTGGCGAGGCACAGGTGCCCGGTCTGCGCGTAGGCGAGCGCGGCGGACATCGTCTCGCGGTCGCGGATCTCGCCGATCAGGATGCAGTCCGGGGCCTGGCGCATCGCGTTCTTCAGTGCGTCGCCCCACGACAGCGTGTCCATTCCGATCTCGCGCTGGTTGACGATGGAGCGCTTGTGCCTGAACAGATATTCGATGGGATCCTCCACCGTCAGGATGTGCCCGGTGCGGTTCTGGTTGCGGTAGTCGAGCATCGCGGCGATCGTCGTCGACTTGCCCGAACCGGTCGCGCCGCACACGAGCACCAGCCCGCGCTTCTCGACGATGATTTCCTGCAGGATCGGCGGCAGGCCGAGCGAATCGAGCGAGGGAATCACGCCCTGGATGAAGCGCACGACGATGCCGATCGATCCGCGTTGCCAGAAGACATTGACCCGGAAGTTGCCCACTTCGCGGATGCCGAAGGACAGGTTCATCTCGCGCTGTTCCTCGAACTTCTTCGCCTGCTCGGGCGTCATCATCTCGTAGGCCATGCGCTGGATCGTGGCCGGATCCATGACCTGCTGATTGATCGGGATCGTCGTGCCCTGGATCTTGATCTGGATCGGTGCGCCGGCGGTGACGAAGATGTCCGAGGCCTGCTTCTCGGCCATCAGATGGAACAGCTTGTCGAAAATCATGTGGTTTTCCTTTTCTGCCGCCCGCGCCTCACGCAGACCGTGCGTGCTCGTCGCGACCGCATCGTCGTGTCGCCGTCGTGCGACTATACCGCGCGCAGCAGCTCGTTGATGCCGACCTTGGCGCGCGTGCGTTCATCCACTCGCTTGACGATCACCGCGCAGTACAGGCTGTACCTGCCGTCGGCCGACGGCAGGCTCCCCGAGACCACCACCGATCCCGCCGGAATGCGCCCGTAGCCGATCTGGCCGGTCTCGCGGTCGAAGATGCGCGTGCTCTGGCCGATGAATACGCCCATCGAGATCACCGAGTTCTCCTCGACGACGACGCCTTCGACGATTTCGGAGCGCGCGCCGATGAAGCAGTTGTCCTCGATGATGGTCGGGCCGGCCTGCACCGGCTCGAGCACCCCGCCGATCCCGACCCCGCCCGACAGGTGCACGTTCTTGCCGATCTGCGCGCACGAGCCGACGGTGGCCCAGGTGTCGACCATCGTGCCTTCGTCGACGCGCGCGCCGATGTTGACGAACGAGGGCATCAGCACGACATTGCGGGCGATGTACGCGCCGCGCCGCACGCAGGCCGGCGGCACGACGCGGAAACCGCCGCGCTCGAAGCGCTCCCGGTCGTAGCCGGCGAACTTCGGCGGCACTTTGTCGAAGTAACGCGTGACGCCATCGTCCATCATCCGGTTGTCATCCAGCCGGAAGGACAGCAGCACGGCCTTCTTGATCCACTGGTGGGTGACCCAGCGCCCGTCGATCTTTTCCGCGACGCGCAATCGTCCCTCGTCGAGACCGGACAGGACCTTCGTGACGGCCTCGGACAATCCGGCGGCCGGCTTGCCCGCGGTGAGCGAAGCGCGCTCCTCCCAGGCCTGTTCGATGATCTTCTCGATGTCATGCATGGCGGTTCACGGTGATTGGCAAAAGCTGGCGATGCGATGCGCGGCTTCGAGGCATCGTTCGGGCGCCGCCACCAGGGCGATGCGCACGAACCCCGCACCGGGATTGATGCCTCCGGCCGTTCGTGCCAGGAAGCTGCCCGGCAGGACGGTCACATTATAGGCACGGTACAGTTCGCGGGCGAAATCCGTGTCCGCGACCGGGGTGCGGGCCCACAGGTAGAAGCCGGCATCCGGTTGCGCGAAGACGAGATGCGGCGCCAGCACCGGCATCACCTCGGCAAACTTGGCGCGATACAGCCTGCGGTTGTCGATGACATGCGCCTCGTCGCACCAGGCCGCGGCGCTCGCCCGCTGCACCGCAGGATTCATCGCGCAGCCCTGATAGGTCCGGTACAGCAGGAAGCGGCGCAGGATCGCCGCATCGCCCGCGACGAATCCGGAGCGCAGGCCGGGGACATTGGATCGCTTGGACAGGCTGGAGAACACCACCAGGCCGCGGTAATCCGCGCGACCGCACCGGCGCGCCGCTTCCAGCGCTCCCAGCGGCGGCCGGGCATCGTCGAAGTAGATCTCCGAATAGCACTCGTCGGCCGCGATGACGAAACCATACCGGTCGGCGAGCTCGAACAGCGCACGCCACTGCGCGAGCGTCATGAGCCGTCCGGTCGGATTGCCCGGCGAGCAGACGTAGAGG
>JBBIUI010000068.1:0-12279 GCA_037440385.1 Rhodocyclales bacterium
CCGCTTGTTGTCGTCGAGTTCCTCGAGCACCCTCATCGGCACGAACACGTCGTGCTCGGCGAAGCGGAACAGGCTCGCCGGATCGTGCATCAGCACGTTGGTGTCGAGCACGAAGAGCTTGCGGCGGCTGCGGGCAGTCATGCGCGTCGGACCCGCCGGTCGCATCCGGTGCGCCGGACGAACGGACAGGGGATGCGACGAACACCCGGCCCGGCCGAGAGCCGGGCCGTTGCCCTGCGCGCCGTGCGATGCGCGCGCGGTCCTTGCGTTCGAAGAGGCTTCGACGACATCGCTCGCTACTGCAGCGTGCGCAGGAACTCGAGCACTTCGCGCGCGTGTCCGTCGGCCTTCACGCCGCGCCATTGCCTGCGCAGGACGCCTGCGCGGTCGATGACGAACGTGCTGCGCTCGATGCCGCGCACCTGCCTGCCGTACAGGTTCTTCATCCGGATGACCCCGAATTGCGCGCACGCTTTTTCCTCGGCGTCGGACAGCAGCTCGAAGGGCAGGCCGAGTTTTTCCTTGAACCGCTCGTGCGAGGCGATGCTGTCGCGCGAGATGCCGTAGACCTCGGCGCCGAGGCTGCGCAATTCGCCGTACGCATCGCGGAACTGCCGAGCCTCGGTGGTGCAGCCCGGCGTGCTGTCCTTCGGATAGAAGTACAGCACGAGCAGGCTGCCGCGCGCGGCGGCGAGCGAGAAGGTCCTGCCCGAAGTCGAGGGCAGGGCGAAATCGGGGACGGTCTTCATGGTTCGGCTCCGGCAATGGATCGGTGAAGGGAAGCGGCTATTCGCCGGCCAAAAATTCCGGGCCCTGCATCATCAGGCTGCCCGCGCGGCCGGGGACCTCGCCGCGCACCAGCTCGTGGCGCGGCAGCGCATCCGGTGCGAGCGACTCGAACAGCTCTCCCAGCGTGACCAGGGCATAGCCCTGGGCGCGCCAGCCCTCGATCAGCCGCTCGAGCACCGGCGCGAGCTTCATGCCCTCGAGTTCCGCATGCAGTGTATAGACATGCCCTCGGCGCGGCGCGTTCCGCGTGGCGGCCAGTAGCGTCTCGTGTACGTCTTCGGCCGTGATGCCCTCGCGGCCGATCAGCTCGTCGAGCGTGGGCAGCGTGGTCGGCAACTGCGCGCAGCCGATGATCTCGGCATCGATGACCGGCACGAACGGGTGGCTGCCCCGGCAGTCGGAGCAGTAGTGGAAGCCGAGCCGCTGCGTGAGCCGCACCGCGGTCCGGTTCATCTGCCAGCCCGCCGCACCGTGGACGTGCGCCGGCTCTCCCATCACCTGCTCGAAGCGCTGCATCGCGCGCCGCATCTCGCGCAGCGTCCAGGCCGCATCCGCATGCTCCACCGCGTTCTGCCACTTGACATGGTCATGGCAGTGGATGCCGACCTCGAAGCCGGCATCGCGCACCGAGCGCAGCACGCCGGCGCAGCGCCGGCCGATGTCCGGGCCCGGCAGCAGCGTGCCGTACAAAAGCGTGCGCAGGCCGTAATGCGACAGCACCGACGTGCGTGACACCTTGCGCAGGAAACCGGGTCGCAGCGCGCGGCGGATCGCGCGGCCGGTGTGGTCGCGCCCGAGCGAGAACAGGAAGCTCGCCCGCGCGCCGTGCCGGCGCAACATCTCGACGAGCCGTGGCACCCCCTCGCGCGTGCCGCGAAAGGTGTCGACGTCGACCTTGAGTGCGAGCCGTTTCACTCGATCAGGCCGCGCGCTTCGGCGACGTGGTCGCGATAGGCCTCGAAGATGTGCCGCAGCGCGGCCGCCATGTCGACCTTCGGCGCCCAGGCGAGATCGGCGCAGGTGTTGTCGATCTTCGGCACGCGGTTGCGCACGTCCTGGTAGCCGGCGCCGTAGTATTCGCCGGAAGTGGTTTCGACGATCTTCACGCGGGCCGCGGATTCGCGGTACTCGGGATATTCGCGGGCCATCTCCAGCATCATGCCGGCGAGTTCCCTCACCGAGTAGTCGTTGTCCGGATTGCCGATGTTGTAGATCCTGCCGTTCGCGATGCCATGCGGGTTCTCGATGATCTTCATCAGCGCGTCGATCCCGTCGTCGATGTAGGTGAAGGCGCGCTTCTGGTGTCCGCCATCGACGAGCTGGATCGGCTCGCCGCGCACGATGTGGCCGAGAAACTGCGTGATGACGCGCGAGCTGCCTTCCTTGGGCGCGTTGATCGAGTCTAGCCCGGCGCCGATCCAGTTGAACGGCCGGAACAGCGTGTAGGCGAGCCCTTCCTGCTGGCCATAGGCGGCGATGACCCGGTCCATCATCTGTTTCGCGCAGGCATAGATCCAGCGCGGCTTGTTGATCGGGCCGTAGACGAGCGGGGAGTTCTCCGGGTCGAACCGTGCGTCCGCGCACATGCCATAGACCTCGGAGGTCGACGGGAACACGACGCGTTTGCCGTACCGTGCGGCGGCCCGCACGATCGGCAGGTTGGCCTCGAAGTCCAGTTCGAACACGCGCAGCGGTTCGCGCACGTAGGTCGCCGGGGTCGCGATCGCCACCAGCGGCAGCACGGTGTCGCACTTCTTCACGTGGTAGGCGATCCACTCGCGGTTGATCGTGATGTCGCCCTCGAAGAAGTGGAAGCGGCTGTGCCCGAGCAGGTCGGCGATGCGCTCGGTCTGCATGTCCATGCCATAGACTTCCCAGTCGGTCGTGGCGATGATGCGCTGAGACAGGTGATGGCCGATGAAACCGTTGACGCCGAGGATCAGGATTTTCTTCATGTCGTGACGTGAGCCGGGGTGAGGGGAAGGGGCGCGGTGCCGAATGCGGCGACCCACTGTCGAGAGTCCATCGGCCGGCCGTTCCATTCGATGGCGACGAGCCGCAGCAATCGCCGGTCGCCGCATTGTGCGAAGAGCCGTCCGCCGCGCTCGCACAGCACCGGCAGCGGCGCGGCGCCGGCCTCGCCGGAAGGCGCCAGCGTGCGCAGCACCCGCAGCCGGCCTGCGGGAAGATCGCAGAACGCGCCCGGGTACGGAGGCGCGACGGCGCGCACGAGGTCGTGGATCTCGCGCGCGGGCCGCGTCCAGTCGATGCGTCCGTCCTCGGGCCGCCTGCCGCCGAAGTAGGAGCCGCGCGCGAGATCCTGTTCGACGTGCGGCGCGCTTGCGTCGATGAGTCCCGGCAGCGCCGAGTCGAGCGCGATCTCCGCGGCCACGGTGACTTTGCGGAACACCTCGACCGCGGTGTCCTCCGGCAGGATGGGCACCGCCTGCTGCGCGACGATCGCTCCCGCGTCGGGCTTGTCGGCCATGCGGTGCAGCGTCGCCCCGGTGACGCGCTCGCCGTTGAGCACCGCCCAGTTGACCGGCGCGCGCCCCCGGTAGCGCGGCAGCAGCGAGCCGTGCAGGTTGTAGGCACCGCGCGCGGCCAGCGCCAGCATCCGCGCGCCCAGCATCCTGCGGTAGTAGAACGAGAACAGGAAATCCGGTGCCGCCTCGCGCACGCGCGCGAGGACGTCTTCCGCGTCGGGATCCTCGGGCGTGATCACCGGCAAGTCGTGCAGCGCGGCCAGTTCGCGGACGCTCGCGAACCAGATCGTCTCGCCGGGGTCGTCGCGGTGGGTGACGACCAGCGGCACCTCGACGCCGTGCGCGAGCAACACGGCGAGGCCGCGGCAGCCGACGTCGTGATAGGCGAACACGACCGCGCGGGTCATTGCGCGCAGCCCGGTGCGGCGGGTTCGGCGCGCGAGCCTGCGCCTTGCGCTTCGAGCACCGCCTGGATCAGGTAGCGCGGGCGCCGGCGCACCTGCTGGAAGATGCGTCCGACATACTCGCCGAGCAGTCCCACCGAGAACAGCAGGATGCCGAGCAGGAAGAAGGCGATGCCGAACAGCGTGAAGAGCCCTTCGGCTTCGGGACCGACGACGAGCCGCCGGATCGCGAGATAGACGACGAACAGCGCGGAGGCGACCGACAGCGCGATGCCTCCCATCGACACGAGTTGCAGCGGCGCGAGCGAGAAGCCGGTCATCAGGTCGAAGTTGAGCCGGATCAGCGTGTAGAGCGAGTATTTCGACTCGCCCGCTGCGCGCTCCTCGTGCGCGACCTCGATCTCGACCGGATGTTGCGCGAAGGTGTAGGCGAGCGCCGGAATGAAGGTCGCGACCTCCCGGCAACTGTTGATGGCATCGACGATGCCGCGGCTGTATGCGCGAAGCATGCAGCCCTGATCGCCGATGCGGATGTGGGTGGTGCGCTCGCGCATGCGGTTGAGCAGCCGCGACGCGTGGCGGCGGAAGAAGCTGTCGCGCCGCTGCCTGCGGATGCTGCCCACATAGTCGTGGCCCTCGTCGAACTTCGCGAGCAGCCGCGCGATCTCCTCGGGCGGATTCTGCAGGTCGGCGTCGAGCGTGACGACGACCTGCCCGCGCGAGCGCTCGAAGCCGGCGATGATCGCCATGTGCTGGCCGAAGTTCGCGGCGAACAGGATCACCCGGGTGACATCGGGCCGCCGCGCGAACTGCCCGCGCAACAGCGCGGCCGAGCGGTCGCGGCTGCCGTCATCGACGAAGATCAGCTCGTAGCTGCGGCCGAGCGCATCGAGCGCCGGATACAGCCGCTCGAACAGCGCCGGCAGCACCGCCTCCTCGTCGAACACGGGAATGACGACGGAAACCTGCGGCGCGTTCATCCGCGAGCGCCCTCCAGCACTTCGGCGAGCACGCTGCACACCCGGTCGACATCGGCCTCGTCCATCGCGGAAAACAGCGGCAGCGTCAGCGTCGCGCGCCCGATCGCCTCTGCGTTCGGAAAATCGCCCTCGCGGAACCCCATCGCGCGATAGGCGCTGAACAGGTGGATCGCCGGGTAGTGTACGCCCGTGCCGATGCCGCGGCTGCGCATCCGGCGGATGAGCTCGCCGCGCGAAATGCTGATGGAATCGAGCGGCAGCAGGACCTGGAACATGTGCCAGTTGCCGTTCTCGAACTCCGCGAGCGGAAGTCCGAGGCCCAGCTCCGGATCGAGACGCTCGAAGTAGCGGCGCGCCAGCGCGCGGCGGCGCGCCGTGAACTGTGCGACGTGCGGCAACTGACCCAGGCCGATGCGTGCGGCGATGTCGGTGAGGTTGAACTTGCCGCCGAACACGTCGACGTCCATGCCGCCTTGCGCGTCGCGCGAGACGCCCTGCAGGCGCAGCCGTTCGCACAGCGCGAGGTCGGCACCCTCGGGCAGCGACAGGCAGCCGCCCTCGCCGGTCGTCATGTTCTTGTTGGCGTGGAAGCTGATCGCGACCAGATCGCCGAACGAGCCGATGCGCCGGCCGTTCCACGAGGCGCCGATGGCCTGTGCCGCATCCTCGATCACGCGCAGGCCGTGGCGGTGCGCCAGCTGCGCGAGCCGGTCGCGATCCACCGGCGCGCCGGCGAGGTCCACCGGCAGGATCGCGCGCGTGCGCGGCGTCACCGCGCGAGCGGCCAGGTCGAGGTCGATGTTGCGCGACGCGCGATCGACGTCGACGAACACCGGCTTCGCGCCCGCGCGCACGACGACGTTCGCCGTCGCGACCCACGAGAGCGGCGTCGTGATGACCTCGTCGCCCGGTCCGATCCCAGCCAGTTGCAGCGCCACTTCGAGTGCCGCGGTGCCGGAGTTGAATACTCGCACCGGCCGGCCGCCGAAGTACGCGCACAGCGCCGCCTCGAAGGCCGCGACCTGCGCACCGCTCGTCAGCCAGCCGGAGCGCAGCACCTGCGCGACGCCCTCGATGGTCTCCTCGTCGAGGCTGGGCCTCGTGAAGGGCAGGAAGCTCATGAGCGGGCGACGACGAACACGCCCAGCACGATGATGCCGATGCCGGCGAGCCGCATCGGCGTCAGCGCTTCGCCGAACAGCGCCCATGCGGCGATCGCGTTGACGACGTAGCCGATCGAGAGCATCGGATAGGCGATGCTGACCTCGACGCGCGACAGCGCCATCAGCCATACCACCAGGCTGACGAGGTAACAGGCGATGCCGGTGACGATGTGCGGCTCGAATGCGAGCCGCATGCCGACCGGAACGATGTTTCCGGCATCGAACGCGAACGGGCCGATCGCGTTGGTGCCCGCCTTGAGCAGCAGCTGCGCGGCGGCGTTCAGCAGCACGCCTGCGAGGATCAGGGAGAAGCTCACGGATGTCATGGTTTCCTCACGATGATGCGGCGCGCATCGCGGCCGATGACCTGCATCGGCAGCCCGGCGTCGCGAAGCTCGGCCCAGGTGTCCGGGTACATGATCGCGAGCGCCTCGCGCTCGCTGCGCCAGCGCTCGACGAACCGTGCGAGGCTGGCAATTCCGCGCTGCGGTTCCCGGTCCAGCCCGAAACCGAGTTCGTCGCGGTATTCGACCAGCGTCACGGTTCGCCCGATGTAGAAGGGCAGCGTCTGTTCGTACATCCTCACGCTGTAGAACGGGATGTCCGGCCGAACCCACGGCGCGACCTGGCCGGCAATGTAGTGCGCCGAATTCGACCTGGCAAGGCTCTCGTGGCCGAGCAAGGCGGCCAGCGCGCCCAGCAGGCCGGCCGCCGCGAGCGCGAGCACGCCGCTTCGCAGCCGGCCGCGCCGGGCCAGCACGGCGGCCGCGGCGCAGCCGGCGAGCAGCAGCAGCGCGCCCGCGCTGAGCCACGGCCTGTAGTCCATCAGCATGTCGGCGCGCACCGGCTCGTCAGCGAAGCGGTCGACGAACTGCGCCAACCCGAGCAGCACGAAGCCCGCCAGCGCGACCGGTGCGAGGTGTGCGATGAACGCCCTGCGGCCGATCCGGCACAGCAGGTCGCCGGCGAGAAGCGCAAGCGCCGGGAACATCGGCAGGATATAGGACGGCAGCTTGGAGTCGGACAGGCTGAAGAACGCGAACACCACCGCCGCCCACAGCGCGAGGAATCGCCTCGGACGGAAACCGGGCGCAGAATCCGTGCGCCACGCGTGGATCGCGGCATGCAGCTCGATGAGCGACCAGGGCAGCGCACCGGCGAGGAACACGGGCACGAAGTACCAGCCGGGCTGGTAGCGGCCATGCACCTTGGTCAGGAAGCGCTCGAAGTGCTCGTGGATGAAGAAGAAGCGCGGGAATTCCGGGTTCGCGGCCGAAACCGCGACGAACCATGGCGCCGCGATCAGCAGCGCGACCGCGAGGCCGCTCGCCGCATGCAGCCTGCGCCAGCAGCCCCAGTCGCGATTCGCGAAACTGTAGCCGACGAGCGTGGCCGCCGGCAGCACGAGGGCGACCAGCCCCTTGGTCAGCACGGCGAGCGCCGCCGCGGACCATGCCAAAAGCATCCACCGTTTGCAGTGCTCGGACCGCTGCGCATTCTGGGCGAACAGGAAACCACTCACGGCGAGCTGCAGGAAGAAGGCGAGCCCCATGTCCAGCGTGTTGATGTGGCCGATCACGGCGAAGAACAGGCTGCTTGCGCACACTGCGGCGGCGAGCACCGCGGCGCGCGGCCCGAACAACCGCCGGCCGGTGGAAAACACGAGCAGCACCGCGCCGAAGCCCGTCGCGGCCGGCCACAGCCGGGCGGTCCACTCGTGCGCGCCGAACGCCTTGAACGCCGCCGCGGTGGCCCAGTATTGCAGCGGGGGCTTCTCGAAGTACTTCAGGCCGTTGAGCCGCGGCGTGACCCAGTCGCCGGACACCGCCATCTCGCGCGCGATCTCGGCGTAGCGCCCCTCGTCCGGGCGCACCAGCTTGCGGTACTCGAGCGTGGAGAACCAGATCGCGGCGAAGGCGGCGGCGAGTAGCCAAACCCAGCGCCGGTCGAACGGCTTTTCCGTGCCTCGCACGCCGCCGGACTCAATCGAACAGCAGCGCCGCGGCGACGCGCCGGCCTTCCGCCATCAGCACGTTGTACGTTCGGCAGGCCGCACCGCAGTCCATGACCTCGTAGCCGATGCGCGCCTCGATGAGCGGGCGCAGCAGAGCCGGCGCCGGAAAGCGCTGGCGGGTGCCGGTGCCGAGCAGCACGAGGTCGGGCGCGAGTCCGCGAAGGAATTCGAACTCCGCCACGGCGAGCCCGGCGAACCCGGCCGCGCCCCAGCCTTGCGGGGCCCGGTCCGGCATGACCACCAGGCTCGACGTATGGCGCCGCCCGCCGATCGAGACGTAGCCTTCGCCGTATCCGGTGATGGCATAGGAGCCGGTGTGCAGTTCGACTTGCAGTTTCATGATCGGGAGGATGGGACCGGGACAGGTGCGGGCGCCGCGGCGCTTGGCCGCCACCATGCACGTCGGGTAACATTATAGCTTTTCCGGCGCGCCGCTTGGCAACGCGAACACCGCTGCCCGCCTCAACGGCGGTTGCCCGCCAGCGCGAGCGCCGGCGGCGCCGCACGCGAATCACGAAGGATGGACCGGAGCCATGCAGCCGATACTGAAGTCGACCAAGCTCGCCAACGTCTGCTACGACATCCGCGGGCCCGTGCTCGCGCGTGCCCGCGAGATGGAGGAGGAGGGCCATCGCATCATCAAGCTGAACATCGGCAACCCCGCCGCGTTCGGTTTCGAGGCGCCCGAGGAGATCCTGCAGGATGTCATCCACAACCTGCCGGCGGCCTCGGGCTACTGCGATTCCAAGGGCCTGTTCGCCGCGCGCAAGGCGATCATGCACTACACGCAGCAGAAGAAGATCCGCGAGGTGCAGCTCGAGGACATCTATGTCGGCAACGGCGTGTCCGCCGTGGGTGGATTGATCGGCCAGGCGCTGCTCGACAACGGCGACGAGGTGCTGGTGCCGGCACCCGACTACCCGCTGTGGAGCGCCGCAGTGAGCCTCGCCGGCGGTACGCCCCGCCACTACCTGTGCGACGAGGCCGCAGGCTGGCTGCCCGACGTGGCGGACATCCGCGGCAAGATCGGCGCGAACACCCGTGCCATCGTCGTCATCAATCCGAACAATCCGACCGGTGCGCTCTATCCGCCGGCGCTGCTCGAGGAAATCATCGAGCTGGCGCGTGTGCACCAGCTCATCGTCTATGCCGACGAGATCTACGACAAGGTGCTCTATGAGGGCGCGCAGCACACGTCGATCGCCTCGCTCGCCGACGACGTGCTGTTCGTGACCTTCAACGGGCTGTCGAAGAACTACCGCGCCGCGGGTTTCCGCGCCGGCTGGGCGATCGTCTCGGGGGAGAAACGCCATGCCCGCGATTACATCGAGGGGCTCGACATCCTCGCGTCGATGCGGCTGTGCGCGAACGTCCCCGCGCAATACGGCATCCAGACGGCGCTCGGCGGCTACCAGAGCATCGACGATCTGGTGGCGCCCGGCGGCCGCCTGCGGCGCCAGCGCGATCTCGCCTGGGAGCTGCTCACTGCGATCGAGGGCGTGAGCTGCGTGAAGCCGCAGGCGGCGATGTACCTGTTTCCGCGGCTCGATCCGAAGCGCTATCCGATCGCGGACGACCAGCAGTTCATCCTCGAACTGCTGCTCGAGGAGAAGGTGCTGGTCGTGCAGGGCAGCGGCTTCAACTGGCCGCAGCCCGATCACCTGCGCGTCGTCTTCCTGCCCAACGCCGATGACCTGACCGAATCGATCGGGCGGTTCGCGCGCTTCCTCGATCGCTACCGCAGGCAACATGCGGTCTGAGCGCGCATGAAACCGATCAACGTCGCGCTGCTCGGCATCGGCACGGTCGGAGGCGGAACCTTCGCCGTGCTGGAGCGAAATCAGGAGGAGATCAAGCGGCGCGCCGGACGCGCGATCCGCATCGCCGTGGTCGCGGACAAGAACGTCGCGCTCGCAAAGAAGGTGACGGGCGGCGCGTGCCGCGTCACGGACGATGCCTTCGCCGTCGTGGCCGATCCGAAGATCGACATCGTCATCGAGCTGATCGGCGGCTGTACGGTCGCGAAGGAACTGGTGCTCAAGGCGATCGAGGCCGGCAAGCATGTGGTCACCGCGAACAAGGCCCTGCTCGCCACCCACGGCAACGAGATCTTCGCCGCGGCGCGCAGGCGCGGCGTCATGGTTGCGTTCGAGGCGGCGGTCGCGGGCGGCATCCCGATCATCAAGGCGCTGCGCGAGGGGCTCACGGCGAACCGCATCGAGTGGATCGCCGGCATCATCAACGGCACGACGAATTTCATCCTCAGCGAGATGCGCGAAAAGGATCTGTCCTTCGCGGCCGCTCTCGCCGAGGCGCAACGGCTGGGCTATGCCGAGGCGGACCCGCGCTTCGACGTCGAGGGGATCGACGCCGCGCACAAGATCACGATCATGTCGGCCATCGCGTTCGGCATCCCGATTCAGTTCGAACGCTGCCACGTCGAGGGCATCACCGCGCTTCAGGCCGAGGACATCGTTCACGCCGAACGGCTCGGCTACCGCATCAAGCTGCTCGGCATCACGCGCCGGCGCAGCGATGGCGTCGAGCTGCGCGTGCATCCGACGCTGATTCCCGCGCGCCGGCTCATCGCGAACGTCGAGGGCGCGATGAACGCCGTGCTGGTGCACGGCGATGCGGTGGGTGCCACGCTGTACTACGGCAAGGGCGCCGGCGCACAGCCCACCGCGAGCGCGGTGATCGCCGATCTGGTCGATGTCACCCGCATGCACACCGCGGACCCGGGGCACCGCGTGCCGCATCTCGCGTTCCAGCCCGACGCGGTAGTCGATCTCCCGGTCCTGCCGATCGGCGAGGTCGAGACGTCCTATTACCTGAGGCTGCGCGTCGAGGACCGGCCGGGCGTGCTCGCCGATGTCACGCGCATGCTCGCCGACCAGGCGATCTCGATCGACGCGCTGATCCAGCGCGAGCCGGCCGAGGGCGAGGAGCACACCGACATCATCCTGCTGACGCATCGCACGATCGAGAAGAACATGGACGCGGCGATCGCCAGGATCGAGTCGCTGCCGGTCGTCGTGGGGCGTGTCGTGCGGCTGCGCATGGAAGCGCTGTCCTGACGGCGATGACGATGCGTTACGTGTCGACGCGCGGCCGGGCGGGCGCGAAGTCCTTCTGCGACATCCTGCTCGGCGGCCTCGCGCCGGATGGAGGGCTGTATCTGCCGGAAACCTATCCGCGGGTCTCGCGCGCCGAGCTGGACGAATGGCGCGCGCTGCCCTATGCGGCGCTCGCCTTTCGCGTGCTGCGGAAATTCATCGACGACATCCCGGCGGGCGACCTGGAGGCACTCGTCGATCGCACCTACACGGCGGACATTTTCCGCTACTGCCGGCCGGGGCGCGATGCGCGCGACATCACGCCGCTGACCACGCTCGAACCCGGCTTGCATCTGCTGGAACTGTCCAACGGGCCGACGCTGGCCTTCAAGGACATGGCCATGCAGTTGCTGGGGAATCTCTTCGAGTACGTCCTGGCGAAGCGCGGCGAGACGATCAACATCCTCGGTGCCACCTCGGGCGACACCGGCTCGTCGGCCGAATACGCGATGCGGGGCAAGCGGCGCATCCGCGTCTTCATGCTCTCGCCCCACGGGCGCATGAGCGCGTTCCAGCGCGCGCAGATGTATTCGCTGGCCGATGCGAACATCTTCAACATCGCGATCCGCGCGATGTTCGACGATTGCCAGGACATCGTGAAGGCGGTGTCCGGCGACGCGGCGTTCAAGCGGCGACACCGGATCGGCGCGGTGAATTCGATCAACTGGGCGCGGGTCGCGGCGCAGATCGTCTACTACTTCAAGGGCTACTTCGCAGCGACCTCGTCGAGCGACGAGCAGGCATCCTTCGCGGTGCCCTCGGGAAATTTCGGCAACATCTGCGCCGGCCACATCGCGCGCAGCATGGGGTTGCCGATCCGCCGGCTCGTTCTCGCCACGAACGAGAACGACGTGCTCGACGAATTTTTCCGTACCGGCGTCTATCGGCCGCGGCGAAGCGCCGAGACCCGCGTCACGTCGAGTCCGTCGATGGACATTTCGCGCGCGTCGAACTTCGAGCGTTTCGTCTTCGATCTCGTCGGACGCGACGCGGCGACGGTGCGTTCGCTGTGGGCGAGCGTCGATGCCGGCGGCAGCTTCGATCTGGCGGGCACGCCGCATCACGCCCGCCTGCCGGAGTTCGGGTTCGTGTCGGGCACGAGCACGCACGCGAACCGGCTGGAGACGATCCGCCGCGTCCGCCGGCAGTACGGAATCCTCATCGATCCGCATACCGCGGACGGTTTCAAGGTCGCAGCCGAGCATCGCGAGCCCGGCGTGCCGATGGTCGTGCTCGAGACGGCGCAGCCGGCAAAATTCGCCGAGACGATCCGGGAGGCGCTCGGCATCGAAGCGCAGCGCCCGGCGCAGCTCGAAGGCATCGAGGC
>JBBIUI010000069.1:0-12184 GCA_037440385.1 Rhodocyclales bacterium
CGAGCGGCGTACACCTGATCGTGCGCACGCCGACGGGATGGGCCGGCGCCGCCGATCCGCGCCGCGAGGGCGCCGCGCGCGGCGAATGAGCCCGACGCTCAGCCGCGCAGCGCAGGGTTCAGCGAATAGATTCCGGTCAGACTCGCCTGCGCGAGCACGTGGCCGCGGATCGCCTCGCGCGCCTGCGCGCCGGTGAACGCGCCTTCGAGGGGCAGACGGTCGATGTCGAGTGCAATAAGCGTGAACACGTAGTGGTGCACGATCGCGTCGTTCCACGGCGGGCACGGGCCATCGTAGCCGAAGTAGTTTCCCGCCATGTCCGCGTCCGTGGCGAACCAGCCGGTGTAGTCGTTGAGCCCCTGGCGCGTACCGCGCGCCGCCGCCGGCCCGGACTTGCCGTGCGCCGTGACGCCATCGCAGAACTCACCGGCCGCGATGCTCGCCGGTTGCGGCGGCAGATCGGCCAGCACCCAGTGGAAGAAATCGACGCGCGCGAGCGAGGCGGGAATCGTCCGTCCCTCCCGGTTCACGTCATCGGGGCTGCTCGGAACATCCCGGTCGTGGCAAATCAGCACGAGTGAGCGCGTTCCGGCAGGCAGGCCGCTCCAGGCAAGTTGCGGATTGCGATTGCCGCCCAGGCACACATGGGTGTGCGCATCCTCGATGCAGAAAGCGTGTTCTCCCGGAATCCTGCCGCCGTCCGCGAAGCTGGTGCTGGTCAGTTCCATCGCTTCTCCTCCATGGCTCGCCGTGCGCGAAAGTATAGCCGGCTGCGGCGGCGCGGGGCTAGCTCGCGGCGCGCCGGCTGAAGTCACGCGGCCGGAAGCCGAGCAGCCACAGCGACGCGAAATACGCGCCGGCGCCCGCGGCGACGGTCAGCGCGAGGCGAACCACCTTCTCGCGCACGTCATAGGCGAGCCACGCCTGCCCGGATCCGCTCGCGAACCACAGCACCGTCGCGAGCACCGCGAGCGCGACCGAGATCCTGGCTGCGAAACGCGGCCAGCCGGGCTGCGGCACGAACACCTGCGCGCGCCTCAGGCCCCGATACAGCAGCGCCGCATTGACGCACGAGGCGAGCGCGATCGCCAGCGCGAGCCCCGCATGCCGCAGCGGCACGATGAATGCCAGGTTCATGATCTGCGTGAGCGCGAGCGTCACCAGCGCGATGCGCACCGGCGTGCGGATGTCCTGGCGCGCGTAGAACCCCGGCGCGAGCACCTTGACCAGAATCAGCCCGACCAGACCGATGCTGTAGGCGACGAGCGCATTGCGCGTGTGAAGCGCATCGGCTGCCGAGAACGCCCCGTACTGGAACAGTGTCGCGACGAGCGGCACCGCGAGCATCGCCAGCGCGAGCGCAGCCGGCGCCGTGAGCAGCAGCGTCAGGCGCAGCCCCCAGTCGAGCAGTTCGCTGAACCCCTGGCGGTCCTCGTCTGCGTGGTAGCGCGACAGGCTGGGCAGCAGCACGGTGCCCAGCGCGACGCCGAGCATGCCGGCCGGAAACTCCATCAGCCGGTCGGCGTAATACAGCCACGACACGCTGCCGTGAGGCAGGAAGGACGCGAAGATCGTGTTGATCAGCAGCGAGATCTGCCCGACCGACACGCCGAGCAATGCCGGGAGCATCAGCTTCAGCACGCGCCGCACGCCCGGATCGCGGGTGTCCAGCGAGAAACGCGGCAGCATGCCGATGCGGCGCAGCGACGGCAGTTGCAGCGCGAGCTGTGCGAGGCCGCCGATCAGTACCGCCCACGCCAGCGCCAGCACCGGCGGGTCGAAGTACGGCGCCGCAAATAATGCCATCAGGATGAAGCTCACGTTCAGCAGCACCGGCGTGAATGCCGGGATCGCGAAGCGGCTCCAGGTGTTGAGGATGCCGGCGGCGAACGAGGTCAGCGAGATGAACAGGATGTAGGGGAAGGTGATGCGGGTCAGCCGTACCGTCAGCGCGAACTTGTCCGGATCGGCCGCGAAGCCGGGCGCGGAGAGATAGATCAGCACGGGCGCGGCGGCCACGCCGAGCGCGGTGGCTGCGAGCGTCGCAACCGCGAGCAGGCTCGCCACGTGATCGGCCAGCGCCCGGACGTCCTCGGGCGAACGCCGGTTCCGGTATTCGGACAGCAGCGGCACGAAGGCCTGCGAGAACGCTCCTTCCGCGAACATGCGCCGCAGCAGGTTGGGCAGGCGGAAGGCGACGAAGAAGGCGTCGGTGGCCAACCCGGCGCCGAACATGCGCGCGATGACGAAATCGCGCACGAAGCCCAGCACGCGCGAGGTGAGCGTCATGCCGCTCACGGTGACGAGCGATCGCAGCAGGTTCATCGACATCCGTCCGGGTCTTTCAAGCCCGCACACCGACATCGAGCCGCCTGCCGCGCTGTGCCGTGCGAAGCAGCGCCGACGTCCCCGTCATTGCGAGGAGCGCGGTGGTCTTCCGGGTCATTGCGAGGAGCGCAGCGACTTGACGGGTCATTGCGAGAAGCGCAGCGACGAAGCAATCTCGTGCCATTCGGGACCGTTGTGCGCTTCGCGCGGGATTGCTTCGTCTGCCTTCGACCTCCTCGCAATGACGGCAGGTGCCGGGCTTCGTCGGCCTTCGGCCTGT
This sequence comes from Rhodocyclales bacterium, assembly GCA_037440385.1. Lineage (GTDB taxonomy): Bacteria > Pseudomonadota > Gammaproteobacteria > Burkholderiales > Rhodocyclaceae > CG2-30-68-42. The sequence goes on from JBBIUI010000069.1 coordinate 2,609, forward strand.
TCGCAACGACAGCCGTTTTCCAGTCCTTGCGAGGAGCATCGCGAGAAAGCGACCTCGTTCCGTTCCGGTACCCTGTCCGCCTCGCGCAGCCGCGCGACGGGCAACCGCACGCCCGCGCCCTCGCCGCATGTGCGCAAGGCGGGTTCCGTGGGCGCTCCGTCCGAAAGGATGCCTGCGCATGCTGGAGACATCGAATGCCGACGGCACGTGGCCGCCGTTCGGCTACACGCTTCGCGGCGTCCAGGTTTCACGCAGCGCGAGCGGCGGATATTGGCGTCGCGCGTGGCCAGGACCAGCCGATGCCTGCGCGCCGTGGCGAAGAGGATGCGGTCTGCCGGATCGCCACGAAACCCCTTCGGCAGGTCTTCGAGCGCGCGAACGCACGATAGCACGATATCCCGTCCCGAATCCGTCGCGCAAGCACGCGGGCGACAGTGGGCGACAGTGTTGCGTTGTCCCGGGACGCCGCCTATAATCGCGCGCTTTCCAGGCAGAGGGCACGACAGGACATGGCCAACACCGCACAAGCCCGCAAGCGCGCCCGCCAGAGCGCCGCGCGGCGGCTCAGCAACGTCGCTCAGCACTCCACATTGCGCACCGCGATCAAGGGTGTGCGCAAGGCGATCGCCACGGGCGACAAGGCCCAGGCCCGGGACGCCTTCAAACAGGCCCAGTGCGCCATCGACCGCATCGCCGACAAGGGCATCGTTCACAAGAATGCGGCCGCCCGCAGCAAGAGCCGGCTGTCGGCCGCCATCAAGGCACTTCCCGCCTGAGTTCCCCCGGTCGGATCGCGCCGCCCGACGCGCGCGCGTGGCTCGACCGGGCGTCCCGATTCAGAAAAATCCGGCAGCGGCCAGCTCCTCGGTGAGCGCAGCGTAGTCGAGCGCGCCGCGGCTCGACGGGGCGTGGACGAAGATGTCGCGGCCGCACGCCGGCGCCTCGGCCACCGCGACGTTCTCCGAGATCACGGTCTCGCACAGCTCGGCTGCGAAACGCTCGGCCATGCGCTCGCGGATCTCGAAACTCATGTTGCGGCGCCGGTCGAACCGGGTCAGCACATAGCGCCGTTCGATGCGTCGCCGGAGCACCGGCTCGAGCGCCTTCAGCGTACGTTCGAGCTGGCCTGCACCGCGCAGCGACAGGAAATCCGACGACACCGGCACCAGCAGGCGGTCGGCGGCAAACACGGCGTTGAGCGACAGCACGCCGAGGAAGGGGCAGCAATCGATCAGCGTGGTGCGCGGCGGCTGCGCGCGATCGAGCTCGTCCAGACCCTGCGCGAGGCGGTTCAGGATGGCCGGGCCCTTGCCGAACACCGAATCGACCTTGATCAGATCGGCATGCGCCGGAATGAAGCGGCCGATCCCTTCCCAGTCGGTCTGAAGCGCGGCGAGCGGCCGCGCGTCCTGGTAGAACGAGAAGACGCTGGCGCCGGAATCCGGCGGCATGTCGTTGTGGATGGCGGTCAGATGCGCCTGCGGGTCGAGATCGATGAGCCGCACCGCAGCGTGGTTGCGGGCGATGCCGGCGGCGAGGTTCAATGCCGTCGTCGTCTTGCCGACGCCGCCCTTCTGGTTGAATACCGCGATGCGCATGCCCGGCTGCTCCCCCGGTCCGTTGAGTGTCGCAATCCATCGCGCATTTTGACCGAACCGGCGCGGCCCGTGGGATCCGCCGCGCGGCGCCGCTTGCCGGTCGCGGCTACACAAGCGAAACGTTTTCGCTTACCATTCGAGCGTGACTCCGGCGGCGCGAGCCGCGAGGGCGTGCGCCACATCCGATCCACACGTGCCAGCCGCGGCTGGCACGTTGTCTTTCGGGGCCGCGCCGACAACGGGATGCCCGACGGAAACGCTCCGATGCACCACCTGATGAACACCTACAACCGGCTGCCGGTCGCCTTCGTTCGCGGCGAGGGCGTCTGGCTGTACGACGATGCGGGCAGGCGCTACCTCGACGCGCTGGCAGGCATCGCGGTCTCGACGCTGGGTCACGGCCACCCTGCGCTGACGCGCGCGATCTGCGAGCAGGCCGGCAGGCTGATCCATACGTCGAATCTGTATCGTGTGCCGGCGCAGGAATCGGCCGCCGCGCGGCTGTGCGCGCTATCGGGGTTGCAGCAGGCATTCTTCTGCAATTCGGGAGCCGAGGCGAACGAGGCGGCCATCAAGCTCGCACGCCTGTACGGGCATCAGCGCGGCGTGGAAGACCCGGCGATCGTCGTGATGGAGAAGGCGTTCCACGGGCGCACGCTGGCGACGCTGTCGGCGACCGGCAACCGCAAGGTGCAGGCCGGTTTCGAGCCGCTGGTCGGCGGTTTCGTGCGGGTGCCCTTCGACGACCTCGCGGCGGTCGAGCACGTGGCCGCCAACGACCGCGACGTCGTCGCCGTGCTGGTCGAGCCGATCCAGGGCGAGGGCGGCGTCAATGTCGCGCGCCGCGAGTACCTCGAAGGCCTGCGCCGCGTGTGCACCGAACGGGGCTGGCTGCTGATGCTCGACGAGGTCCAGTGCGGAACCGGGCGCACCGGGCGCTGGTTCGCGTTCCAGCATGCCGGCGTGCTGCCCGACGTGTTGACACTGGCCAAGGGTCTGGCATCGGGCGTGCCGATCGGGGTTTGTCTGGCGGCCGGGCCTGCAGCCGGCGTGTTCAAGCCGGGCAATCACGGCTCGACCTTCGGCGGCAACCCGCTCGCATGCGCGGCGGCGCTCGCCACGCTCGGCGCGATCGAATCGGAGGGATTGCTCGATCGTGCCGCCAGCCTCGGCGAGACGATCCGCCAGGGGCTGCGCGAGGCGCTCGCCGGGCTCGCCGGTGTCGTCGAGATTCGCGGCGACGGCCTGATGATAGGCATCGAGCTCGACCGCGATTGCGGCGAACTGGTCGCGCGCGCGCTCGATCGCGGCCTGCTGATCAACGTCACCGCGCACAAGGTGATCCGGCTGCTGCCGCCGCTGGTGTTCGGGCAGGACGATGCGCGCGCGCTCGTCGCGGGCCTGTCCGCGCTGATACGAGCGTTTCTCTCGGGCACCGCGTCATGAGCGATCCGAAGCATTTCCTCCAGTTCAGCGACCTGACGTTGCCGGAATACGAGTACCTGTTCGAGCGCACGCGCTGGATCAAGCAGCGGTTCAAGCGCTACGAGCGCCACTGGCCGCTCGAGGACCGCACGCTGGTGATGATCTTCGAGAAGCAGAGCACGCGCACGCGGCTTTCCTTCGAGGCCGGCATGCACCAGCTGGGCGGTGCGGCGATCTTCCTGAGCACGCGCGACTCCCAGCTCGGGCGCGGCGAGCCGGTCGAGGACGCGGCGCAGGTGATCTCGCGCATGTGCGACCTGGTGATGATCCGCACGTTCGAGCAGGAAATCGTCGAGCGCTTCGCGCGGTGCTCGCGGGTGCCGGTCATCAACGGTCTGACCAACGAATACCACCCCTGCCAGATCCTGGCCGACCTGTACACCTACCTCGAGCGGCGCGGTTCGATCCGCGGCGCGACGGTGGCCTGGATCGGCGACTCGAACAACGTCTGCAACACGTGGATGCAGGCGGCCACGGTGTTCGGCTTCAAGCTGAACGTCTCGACGCCGCCCGGCTACGAGGTCGAGCCCGAGCGCGCCGGCGTGTTCGACACGACGCACCTAGAGATCTTCGCGGATCCGATGCAGGCGGTGCGCGGAGCCGATCTGGTGACGACCGATGTGTGGACCAGCATGGGCTTCGAGGCGGAGAACGAGGAGCGCCGGCGCGCGTTCCAGGACTGGCAGGTGGACGCCGAGATGATGGAACTCGCGCGTCCCGACGCGCTGTTCATGCACTGCCTGCCGGCGCACCGCGGCGAGGAGGTCGCCGCGCAGGTCATCGACGGGCCGCACAGCGTCGTCTGGGACGAGGCCGAGAATCGGCTGCATACGCAGAAGGCATTGATGGAGTACCTGCTGCTGGGCAGGGTGGCCGCGCAGTGACTTCGGCCGCCGCTCGGTTTCACGGGAGCATCGCATGAGCGACGTCAGAAAAGTCGTGCTGGCCTATTCGGGCGGACTGGATACCTCGGTGATCCTCAAGTGGCTCGCCGACACCTACCACTGCGAGGTGGTGACCTTCACCGCGGACATCGGCCAGGGCGAGGAGCTGGAGCCTGCGAGGCAGAAGGCGCTGCGCCTGGGCATCCGCCCCGAGCACATCTACATCGAGGATCTGCGCGAGGAATTCGTCCGGGATTTCGTGTTCCCGATGTTCCGCTGCAATGCGATCTACGAGGGCGAATACCTGCTCGGCACGTCGATCGCCCGCCCGCTGATCGCCAAGCGCCAGATCGAGATCGCGCGCGAGGCCGGTGCCGATGCGGTCGCGCACGGGGCGACCGGCAAGGGCAACGACCAGGTCCGCTTCGAACTGGGCTATTACGCGCTCGAGCCCGACATCCGCGTCATCGCGCCGTGGCGCGAATGGGACCTGAGCTCGCGCGAGAAGCTGCTCGCCTATGCGCAGCGCAACGGCATCCCGATCGAGATGAAGCACCGGCAGGGCGGCTCCCCCTATTCGATGGACGCGAACCTGCTGCACATTTCGTATGAAGGCCGCGTGCTCGAGGACCCCGCGCGCGAACCGGAGCCGGACATGTGGCGCTGGACGGTTTCGCCCGAGCAGGCGCCCGATGCGCCGCAGTACGTCGAACTGAGCTACGAGAAGGGCGACGTGGTTGCCATCGATGGCAGGCCGATGTCCGCGGCGCAGGTGCTCGCCGAGCTCAACCGGCTGGGTGGAAAGCACGGCGTCGGCCGGCTCGATCTGGTCGAGAACCGTTACGTCGGCATGAAGTCGCGCGGCTGCTACGAGACGCCCGGCGGCACGATCCTGCTCAAGGCGCATCGGGCGATCGAGTCGGTGTGCCTCGATCGCGAAGTCGCGCACCTGAAGGACGACCTGATGCCGCGCTATGCCAGCCTGATCTATGGCGGGTACTGGTGGAGCCCGGAACGCCGGGCACTGCAGGGCCTGATCGATCAGACACAGGCCACCGTGAACGGCTGGGTGAGGCTGAAGCTGTACAAGGGCAACGTCATCGTGGTCGGGCGCGATTCGAAGAGCGACTCGCTGTTCGATTCCACCATCGCCACGTTCGAGGACGACGCCGGGGCGTACAACCAGGCCGATGCCGCCGGCTTCATCCGGCTCAATGCCCTGCGCCTGCGCATCGCGGCCAGCCTGGCGCGGCGTCGCGCGAAGGGCTGATTTTTCCCGGCAAAGGAGCTCGCGCATGCCCAGTTTCGACATCGTCTCCGAGGTCAACGAAGTGGAGTTGCGCAACGCGGTCGATCAGGCCAACAAGGAGATCTCCAACCGCTTCGACTTCAAGGGCTCGGATGCGCGCGTGGAGCTCGCCGCCCGGCAGCTCGTGCTGTACGCGGACGACGAGTTCAAGTTGAACCAGGTCCATGACATCCTCAATACGCGGATGGGCAAGCGCGGCGTCGATGTACGCTGTCTCGAACGCGGCGCGATCCAGAAGGTCGGCGGGAACAAGGTCAAGCAGGAGATCAAGGTGCGCGTGGGCATAGACCAGGAGCTGGGCAGGAAGATCGTCCGGCTCGTCAAGGACAGCAGGTTGAAGGTCCAGGCGAGCATCCAGGGGGATGCCGTGCGCGTTTCCGGCGCCAAGAAGGACCTGCTCCAGGAGGTGATTGCGGCGGTCAGGAAAGCGATCACCGACGTCCCGGTACAGTTCGGGAATTTCCGCGACTGACGCTCCCTTCGGAAGCGATGGCGACGGGCACGCGTGGCCGCTGCGCAGGGAAGGTCCCGGCCGGAACGCGCGGCGGCGGCGAGGACCTCGAGAGCCTGTTGTCGATCGGCGAGATCGACATGCTGTCGCTCGACGCGGCGATGCGGGTGCACTGGTTCAGCGCCGCGATGCGCGCGCGCTTCGGCGTCACGGATGCCGATCGGGGAAGACCGCTCGCCGAATGCGCGCTCGCCGTGGCGGATGGCGAGCTCGTGGCCGACGCGCGCGCCGTGCTCGATAGGAGCGCGGCGGTACAGCGCGAGTTCGCACTGCCCGACGGCCGCTGGTATCTGAGGCGCGTGCTGCCGTGGGTGCGCGGTGCGTCTACCCCGCGAGGCGCCGTCGTGATCTTCACCGACATCACGCCGGCGCGCCGCGAGGTCGCCGCGGCGATCGAAGCGCAGCGCACGCAGACCGAAGCGCTCGAACGCTGCATGGCGGAGCGAAATGCCCAGCTTCGCACCATGGCCTTCGAGCTGGCGATGGCCGAGCAGCGCGAGCGCCGTGCGCTGGCCCAGGATCTGCACGACGACATCGGCCAGGTGCTCGCCGTCGCACGGCTCAAGCTGGCTGCGATCGACAAGGCTCCCTGTCCGGCCGCGCTGCGATCGCAGCTCGACGAGCTCGACGTGCTGATCGAGCAGGCCGACCGTTCGGCGCGCACGCTCACCTTCCAGTTGAGCCCTCCGGTGCTCTACGAACTGGGCCTCACGCCGGCGATCGAATGGCTCGCCGAGGAGTTCAAGCGCCGCTACGCTCTGGACATCGAGGTGCGCGACGACGGCGCGCCCAAGCCGATCGCCGAACCGATACGCGTGATGCTGTTTCGCGCGGTGCGTGAACTGCTGATCAACGTCGCCCGGCATGCGGGCGTGGCAAGCGCGACCGTGCGACTGCGCCGGGAGGACGGCGCCGTGGTGATCTGCGTCGAGGACCACGGCCACGGATTCGACTGGCAGGCCGCGCTGACACGGCCGGGCGGAGGCTTCGGCCTGCACAGCGTGCGCGAACGGCTCGACTTCGTCGGCGGACACGTCGAGATCCGGAGCCATCCGGGAGACGGCACCTCGATCACGCTGAGCGCACCGATGGCGCAGGAGACGCGTCGATGAGCGTGCGGCAGCGCATCGTTCTGGTCGACGATCACAGGATGTTTCGCGAGGCGCTGCGCGCGGTCCTCGATCGCGAGCCGGACCTGCGGGTCGTCGCCGAAGTGGGGGATGCGACCGCGCTCGGCTCGCTCGTGCGGGAGTTGCACGTCGATATCGTCGTGATGGACATCGGGCTGCCGGGCGTGAACGGCATCGAGGCCACGCGCGCGCTGCTGGCCGAGCGGCCGGCGGTGAAGGTGATCGCGCTGTCGGCCTATGCCGACAAGCGGTACGTGCTCGGGATGCTGGGCGCCGGTGCTCTCGGTTACGTGATCAAGGCAGCCGCCGGCGAAGAACTGCTGCATGCGATCCGCGCGGTCGCTCGCGGCGGCCGCTATCTGTGTCCCGAAGTGGAAGGGGCGGTGCTCGATGCGCTGCGCCCCGTGTCCGGGCGGCTGCCGGGGACGGACGGCGCGCTCGGCAGGCGCGAGCGCCAGGTGCTCCAGCTGATCGCGGAGGGCTGCAGTTCGGCGCAGATCGCCGGCCGGCTGCACATCTCGACCGGAACGGTGGACGTGCACCGGCGCAACATCATGCGCAAACTCGATCTGCATAACGTCGCCGAACTCACGAAGTACGCGGTTCGCGCCGGGATCAGCTCGATCTGAATCCGCCTCCTCCCCGTGGCGCGAACGCTGCGCCCGCGGTACCCCGTTGCGGGTAATGCGGTACCGTCTTGCGGGTAATGCGAAATTATGCGGGCCGGGGTATAGGCGCTTCGATGCGAAACGGGTAACTTGTGCCGCGTCGGTCACGTGTTTTCGTCGCTCCGTCGCAGTGCCGCGACCGGCGTGCTTCCTTCCTCCTCCGGCTCCTGTTGTGGAGCTTAGCGGGCGCAATGCGCAAGGCGTTGCGCCCTCTTTTTGCGCCGGGTGCGCGGGGTGCACCGCGCCGGCGCACCGGGTGCGGCGTCGCGCCCGGCTGTGCGACGGTGCGTGAGTTGGCTCGTCGGCCGGGCTTGTTGTCTGCCTGAAAGGCTATCCGCACCCGCGACTACCGGCTTCACGGTAGTGTCCGCTACTCGCCGCAAGGTATTTCGGTGCGTTGTCCTTCGGTGTATTTTTTTCACTGTCTGCCGCGGCGCGAACCGAGCGCGGGCAGGGCAACCGGGAGATCGTTCGTGAACAGGTCGTCATCCGCAATGCCGGCTTCCCGGGGCACGGTTCCATCCCTCGTCGCATGCGTCGGGACACAGGCGCGAGGGGAGCCGGACGGAGCCTGGCTGCTGCTCGACGAGCACGGCCTGATCCGCTCGTGCGGGGGTGCGCTCGGGCAGATGCTGGGGGGAGTCTCGCACGGCCTCATCGGCAAGCCGGTCGCCGCGTTGTTTGCCGGTCTGGCGCCGCGGGAGCGTCGCGGATTCGCGGCCGTTGCGGCGGCGTGGCCGGCGAATGCGCAGTGGCGGCGCCTGAAGGCCGAGGTGCCGGGCGACGGCATGGCGCTGCTCGACGTGGCGCTCGAAGACCTTCGGGTGGAGGGCGTGCGCTTGTTCCTGCTTCGCCTGAGGCTGCCCGCGGAAGACGATCTGCGCCGGCTGATCGACGGCGCCGAGCGCAACGATGACGCAGTCATGGTCACCGATACCGCCGGAGTGATCGTCTACGTGAATGCCGCGTTCGAGGCGATGACCGGTTTCTCCCGCAAGGAGGTGGTGGGGCAGACGCCGGGGCTGCTGAAGTCGGGCATCCAGGGCCCGGAGCTCTACCGGCAGCTGTGGGCGACGATTCGCGCGGGCAGGGAATTCCGCGGCGTATTCACCAACCGCGCCAAGGGCGGCCGCCTGTTCCACGAGGAGAAGACGATCCGTCCGTTCGTCGATGCGCGCGGGCAGATCACGCATTTCGTCGCGAACGGCCGCGACGTGACCGCGCGAGTGCGCGCGCTGCGCCGTGCCGCCCTCCACGACGAGCGGGACATCGATGCGCGCATCCGCGTTCTGCGCGAGCGGGCCGGACACTGGGATGCTGCGTGAGCCGGCAGGAAGCGATTACCCCCGGGAGCCTGACGATGGAAAACAATCTCGTGCAACTGAAGCGCGCGCCGCGGGCGAAGGCTGCGGCGGGCAAGATCGAGCGAACGCGCAAGAGCCGGTCGGCGACGCCCGGCAAGGCGAAATCCGCTCCCTCGGCGAAGCCGCAACCGGAGCTTCGCCGCGCCCTGATCGCGGAGGCGGCCTATTACCGCGCCGAGCGCCGCGGCTTCGCGGCGGGTCATGAACTGGAAGACTGGTGCGAGGCGGAAGCCGAGATCGATGCCAGGTTCTGCGATCCGCCCGTCGCGCGAGTCCGCTCGCGCAAGACCAAGACCGGCTGACGAGCGCGTCGAGGGCGCAGAACGCACGCGGCCGAATGGGGCAATTGCGCGCCGACGGCTCGCCGATCGCGCGCGAGCGGACTGCGCCGGCGCTCAAAGGTGCTCGAGCACCTGCTGCGCGTGTCCGGCGGTGTCGGGGTCGTCGAGGATGTGCGCGATGCGGCCCTGCTCGTCGATGACGTAGGTGATGCGCCGGTCGATGCCGAGAAGGCCGCGCGCGATACCGAACAGGCCGGATCCGGCCGCGCCGTAGGCTTTCGCGATTCGTTGGTCGGTGTCGGCCACGAGCGGGAAGTTGAGCCGGTGATCGTCGTCGGACCGTCGG
>JBBIUI010000070.1:0-12147 GCA_037440385.1 Rhodocyclales bacterium
GTCGGCGAGCCTCACGCTGGCCGCCGTGCTCGCCTATCTGGCCGCACGTCCGCTCGCGCAGCCGAGACCGCTCGCCTGCGCGGCGCTGCTCACGCTGGCGGTTGCCGGCGGTGGCGTGCTCGCCGCACTGGCGAAGGAAAACGGAGCGCTCGTGCCGCTGTTCGCGTTGGTGGCCGAGGCGACGATCGTCACGGCGCCTCGCCCGCGCTGGTTCAGGCGCTGGTCGCTGGTCGTTTTCGGCGGGTGGCTGGTCGCGTTCCTCGCCTACACGGCGGCGTCGGTTCCGCACATGCTGGTCACTTATGCCAGCCGCGATTTCACGCCGCTTCAGCGGCTGCTGACCGAGTCCAGGATCGTCGGCGAGTATCTGTTCCTGCTGATCGTTCCGGGCCGCGAGGCCCTGAGCCCTTTCCGGGATGACTACGCGGCGTCGACCGGTCTGACCGATCCCGTGATGACCCTGGTGGCGCTGCTGTCGTGGGCCGTGACACTCGCTGCGGCGGTGCGCTGGCGCAGGACCTTTCCGATCGCGTCCTTTGGAATTCTCTGGTTCGCCGCGGGTCACCTGCTGGAATCGACCGTCTTCCCGCTGGAGCTGTACTATCACCACCGCAATTACCTTCCCGCGGTCGGACCGATCTTCGCGATCTGTGCGGCGGCCCACGCGGCACCGGAGGCCTTGCGCAAGTTGAGCCTGGCCGCACTCGGCGCGTACGGCGTGCTGCTCGCCACGGTGCTGTTCTCGGTGACGAGCGTGTGGGGCGAACCGCAGCTCGCGAGCGCGTTGTGGTTCAACGAAAGGCCGGGTTCTGCGCGCGCCGCGCAGACCTACGCCAGGCAACTGGCGGAAAGCGGCGATCTGGCCGGTGCGGCGAGGGTGCTCGGCGTGGCCGCCGCGCGCAATCCTCTGGACAGCGGTCTCGCGATGCAGACGGTCCAACTGGGCTGTCTGACCGACACCGGGGAGCGCTGGCAGCAGAAGGCGCAGGCGATCCTGCCGCGCCTGCGCAACGGGGGGGTATCCGTGGCCGCGGTCGATGGATTGCGCAAGATGACCACGATGATGCTCGATGGACAGTGCGCCTATGCGACCGCCGAATGGATAAGGCGGCTGACCGGCGCGATGCTCGACAATCCGAAATTCCGGAATCGTCCCGAAGCGCTCAATGCGCTGCATGCCAATCTCGCGCGCATCTACGATCGCGACCGCCAGCTCGATCCGACGATGCGCGAGCTCGAAGCGGCTCAAGCCGCGATGCCTTCGCTCGACACGACGCTGATGATGGGCGGCACCCTGGCGAGCGCCGGACTGTTCGACGACGCGATCGCCAAGCTCGAAGCCGCGCTGGATCATCAGTTGCCCGCCAACCCGCTTGCGGCAGGAGTCTGGCGACGCGTGATCACGCAAGCCATCGCGCAGATACGCGAGCTCCAGCTCGCGCAGGCACGCACGCGTTCGGGAGGGCCGTCACGCTGACCGAAACATCCGATCCCGGCAGGCGCGCCGACACCGCGAGTGCCGCGCCGCGTCCGCTTTCGTGCCGGCTCAGCGTCATCGTGCCCGCGCGCGACGAGGCGCGCTCGCTCGAAGCCCTGGTTCCCAGGATCCGCGCGGTCGTCGCGGACGCGGAGATCCTCGTGGTCGATGACGGTTCCCATGACGATACCGTCGATCTGTGCACGCGGCTCGGCGTGCGGGTGATCTCGCATCCGGTTGCCCGCGGAAACGGCGCCGCGATCAAGACCGGTGCCCGTTGCGCCAGCGGGGAGGTGCTGGTCTTCCTGGACGCGGACGGGCAGCACCGGCCGGAGGACATTCCCGGCCTGCTGGAGGCGATCGCGAGCGGTTATGACATGGCGGTTGGCGCGCGCACCCGCTCTTCGCAGGCCGGCGCGCACCGGGCGCTCGCCAACGCGTTCTACAACCGCTTCGCAAGCTGGATGGTGGGGCAGCGCGTGCGCGATCTGACTTCCGGATTCCGGGCCGTGCGGGCGCGGCTGTTCCGCAGGTTCCTTTACCTGCTGCCGAACGGCTTCTCGTATCCGACGACGATCACGATGAGTTTCTTTCGTGCCGGTCACGGCGTGGCGTATGTTCCGATCGAGACCGACCCGCGGATCGGTCGCAGCCATGTCCGGCTGATGCATGACGGGGTGCGCTTCCTGATCATCATCTTCAAGGTCGGCACGCTCTACGCGCCGTTGAAGGTCTTTCTGCCGATCAGCTTCCTGTTCGGCGCGATCGGCGTCGGCTATTACCTTTACGTCTACCTGCTCTACGGGCGGTTCAACAATGTCAGCATCATCATGCTGATCTCGGCGATCCTGGTGTTCCTGATCGGACTGATCTCCGAACAGATCACCGCGCTGAACTACAGGGACAGCGAGTCCGGGCCGATCGAGGATTAGCCGGCGTGCCGCGAGGAATGTCCGTGCGCCGTGTGCTGATCCTGACGACTTCTTACGCCAGCGAAGGCGAGGGGCAGCAGTCCGCCGGTGTGTTCGTCGCGGATTTTGCGCGGGAACTGGCCCGGGTTGCGGCCGTGACGGTATGCGCACCCGGGCAACGCGATGTCGATGCGAGCATCGGCGGTGTCGCGCTGCGCCGGTTCGCGGTGCCGCCGAGCCGGCCGCTTTCGTCGCTGACACCGGCCCGGCCGGGCGATCTGATGGCGATCGCATCGATCCTGCGTGCGGGAAGCGCCGCGGTGCTCGACCTCGCGGCGCGCGGCGGCTTCGACCACGCGTTGGCGTGCTGGGTCCTGCCTTGCGGATACTGGGCGCGCGTGCTGTCGAAGGCCAGGGGCGTGCCCTATTCGACCTGGGCGCTGGGCAGCGACATCTGGACACTCGCGCGCATTCCGGGCGTGCGCGCCTATCTGCGGAGGGTGCTGCGCGGCGCCCGCCGCCGCTATGCGGACGGGATCGCGCTGGCGCGCGAGGTGGAAGCCGTCTGCGCGCGTGAGTGTGCATTCCTGCCCTCTTCGCGGCGGTTCGCCGCGCCGGGGTCGATCGCCGCCGCGCGCACCCGGCCACCGTTTCGCCTCGCCTACCTCGGACGCTTTCATCCGAACAAGGGAACGGATCTGCTGGCCGACGCGCTCGCGCGGCTCGACGAGCGCTCGTGGGGCGCGATAGATGCCATTCGCATCGCGGGCGGCGGGCCGCTCGAACCGCTGCTGCGCGAGCGGATCGAGCGGCTGAAAAAGATCGGCCGCCCGGTGTCCCTGGAAGGATATCGGAGCACGGAGCAGGCGCTGGAGCTGTTCGCGTGGGCCGATCTGATCCTCATTCCTTCGCGCGTGGAAAGCATCCCGGTGGTGTTTTCCGATGCGATGCAGTGCGCGCGGCCGGTGCTCGCGATGCCGGTCGGCGATCTTCCGGATCTGGTCGGCAGATATGCCGTCGGCCTGATCGCCTCATCGGCCAGCGCCGGTGCGTTCGCCGACCTGCTGCGCCCGCACAATCTCGAACGGGCCGCCGCCTGTGCGCCGGCGACCGCGCGCGCGGCGGCGCAATTCGACGTCCGGGAAAGCGCAAGGCGTTTCCTGGACGCGATGGAGCCGTCGATCTGAGCGCAGCGCCACCGAGACGGGCGATTCCATGGATAGGACGAAATCTCCACATCGGCAGTTCTACGGCGGGATCGCGCACGAGTATCACCGGCTGCGCTACGGCAGCCGCTACGGCCGGCTGTTTCGCACCCTCCATCACCAGGTCCTGCGGTCCATCCTGGCGCGTCTGCCCTCCGGGGCGCGGGTGCTGGAGGTGGCGTGCGGCAGCGGTCACGGCACGGAGCTGCTCCAGGCGATGGGGTTGTCTTATGTCGCGTGCGACCTGACCCCGGAAATGATTGCGCAGGCGCGCGAACGCCTGGACGCGCCGGCCGCGTTCGTGCTCGCGAACGCGCTGCGGCTTCCGTTTGCCGATGGGCAGTTCGACGCGGTGGTCTCGACGCGTTTCCTGCATCTGTTCGAGCGTGGCGGGCAGCGTCAGATCCTCGCCGAGATGGTGCGCGTGCTGCGCCCCGGCGGGACGCTGGTGGTCGATTTCGACAATTTCACCAGCCGGTGGCTGCTCGCCGTGCCGCATCTGTGCTACAACCTCGTCCGCTACCGGCGCCTCGCGCCGGACACCCACTACAACCGGATCGCGGAAGTCGAGCAGACGCTGTGCGGCCTCGGGCTGCGCGAGCTGCGCAGCACGGGGGTGGGCGGCTTCCACCTGGCGCTGCCGGCATCGTTTTCGCAACGCCTTGCCGAGCGGCTGGGTGCGGCGCACCGGACCGGCGCGCTGCGCTGCCTCGCCGAGCAGTTCGTGACGACCGGGACGCGCATCGGGTGAGAATCCTGCTCGCCGGACCGAAGCTATGCACGCCGTGGACGGAGGGCCGGAAACGCTTCGTTCGCGATCTGGCGGCGGAGTTCGCGCGCACCGACGAGGTTCGCGTGCTGACGACGGTCGCGTCCGGCGAAACGACGCAGTTCGCGGCGCCGTGGGAAGCGCCGTACGCGAGGTCCGCGGCCGGGCATCTGCTTCGTTTCCATTCTCGCCTGGGCGAGCGGATCGCGCGCTGGCGGCCGGATCTCGTCTGCCACTTCCCGATCGGCTCCTTCCACGGCTGGTACCGCATCGGAAATCTCGCCAGCATGCGCTGGGCGGACCGGCAGTGTGCCCGGCGCGCCGTGCCGTGCTTCACCGTCATGTATTCGATCACCGGAGCCGTCTGCGCAGACGATCTGCAATCGCGCGTGCGGCACCTGCTGGTGAATCAGTCGGCCGCGTCCGGCACGCGGATCCGTTTCGGCATCGCGCTGCGTCCGCCCGCACCGCCGGGCCCGCTCGATGCCGGGAAACGGCTGCTGTTCATGACCGGGCTGGCGCAAGCCAGTCCCGAACGGCTCGACCACGCGCTGAATCTGCGCGGATTGGCGACGCTGCTCGAAGCGGGGCGATGGCTGGCGCCGGCCGGCTTCCGCCTGAGCATCGCGATCCCGTTTCTCGCCGACCCGGAAATGCGTCGTGCATTGCTGCGCACCCCGCGCAACGCGTGGCCGCCCGAGCGCGTCGAGCTGCGCGTGACGGTCGACGTCCCGGACGTTTTCGCCGGCCACGAGCTGTATGTGTTTCCCTATGCGCGCGAGGAGCCTCAGTTCGTTCCGACCTCGGTGGTCGAGGCGATGGAGTTCGGCCTGCCCGTCGTCCTGGCGGATCACCGGTTTCTCCAACCGTTGATCCGCGGCGGACGGACGGCGTTCGCGTTCGCGCCCGACGATCCCGAAGCGCTTGCGCGAGTGGTGCTTGCCGCCTCCGCGGACCCGGCGCGACGCGAAGCGGTACGCAGGCAGGCGGTGCAGCTCGTGCGCGAAGAGCTCGACGTCCGGGCGAGCTGCGCGGATATCCTCGCTCGATACCGTGCCGTGGCGGGCGATGCACCGTGACTCGCGCCGGGCCGGGCAGGGTGCGGCGGCGCGACCTGGGCCGCAGAAGTGGCGGCGCCGCTCAGCGCGAGTCCTGCGAATCGGGACCGGTAGCGGGTGGCGCCTCGGCCGCGATGCGCGCGAGCGAGCCCCGGTTCAGTGCCCCCAGGCCGAGACCGGCGCCCGCCCACGATCCCAGCGACAGGCTCATCGCGAGGTTGGCCGCCCGGTTCGCGAGTGCGACCGACAGCGCGTCCGCGACCGGTATGCCATGCAATTTCAGCAGGAAGATCAGCGTCAGGTCGTAGCCGCCCAATCCCATCGGCATCATGGAGACCAGGCCGGCGAAGATGCTCAGCGACGTGATCGCGAACAATTCCGGCGCGCTCAGGCTTTGGCCGATCAGCGCCAGCAGCACGCCGTGGCGCAGCGTGTGACCGAGGACGTCGAGCGCGTTCACGGCCGCTGCGCTGCCCAGCGCGCGCCGGTCTATCATCGACACCGCGATCCGCACCCCCTCGGCGTGCCGCACGATGAGGCGGTGCAGCCGCGAGCGTATCGACGCGGGCAGCCGTTGTGGGCGGCACGCGAGGCCGACGGCGGCAGCCGACATCGCGAGCAGCAGCACGGCGGCCAGGATCCATGCGCCGTCCGGTTTCCATCCGTTCGCTGCCGCCCAGGGCAGGCCGATCAGGGCCGCCGCCGCCCAGGCGCCGTAGTAGAGCACACCGTCGAGGACCAGCAATGCCGAGACGGTTGCGAGCGGCAGCGGGAAGTGGCGGCGCAACAGCACGATGCGCAGCGGCAGCCCGAGCTTGGCCGGCAGCGCATAGCCGACCAGCGCGGCGAGCGAGAAGATCCGCATCAGCGTCCCGGTCGTGCGCGCACGCAGATACGTGCGCCAGCGCAACGGTTCCGCAAGGAAATGGGCGAAAACGACGGCTGCGAGCGGTACGAGCCATGCGGGCTCGATCCGGCCGGCAAGGGCAGCGAGACCGGCGGCAAGCTCGTGCATCACGCGGGGGCCGCGGCGCGCCGGCGCACCACCGCCCAGTGCTGCAGCGACAGGCGCCACGGGTGAGCCGTACGCTCGTCGAGCGCGGCGAGCGCGCGCAGCAGCCGCCGCTGCGCGCCGGGCAGCCGGTCGAGCGCAACGAGCAGCGGCAGCGCGAGCGTGAAGGCAGGGATGCCGCCGGCATCGATGCGCTCGCTCGCCCCGGTGCCGAGCTGCCGGCTGAACGCGGCGGTGCGGAAACCGCTGCCGCCGGTCGTGTGGCGAGCGGCTGCCGGCCGAAGCAGGCTCATCAACGCGAGCATTTCGGCACCCGGTTCGACGACCAGGGCGACCCCTCCCGCGCGCAGCAGCCCCAGCAATCGCGCAACCGCGACCTCGCGTTCGGGCTCGGGCACATACATGAGGACGGTGACCGACACGATGCCGTCGAAGCACGCGGGCGCGAAAGGCAGTCGCGCGATCGGTGCGCATACGGTGGCGGCACCGAGTGCTTTCCGGTACGCCCGGCAATAGGGCATCGCGAAGTCCGCCCCCACCAGCTCGATGTCCGGGCGTTCGTCGGCGATGACACGACCGATGCGCCCGTAACCGCAGCCCAGGTCGAGCACCCGCGCGCCGCGAGGCAGCAGCGGCAGGAAACGCTCGCGCAGCCGCGCCACGTGGAATCGGTGCAGATGTTCGTTGAGTGCCGGCGACAGACCGCGATAGAGCACGCCCGCCGGGCTGGAGCCCTTTTCGACTGCGCGCCGCTCCCAGCGCTCCCGCAAATCCGCGAAGCGCTCCTCGGGCCGCATCAGAGGATGCGACGCACCGCGGCAATGACCGCGTCCCCGCGGCATGGGGCGCCAGGACGGGCAACGGATCCGGATCGCGGCCTCAACGCATGGTCTCCGATCGACCGGCCGCCTCGCGATCAAACCGAGTCCGGACCGATCACCGCCCGCAGCGTCACTTCGCCACCCCGGTACGCGAACCACCACGCGGCGGCCTTGCGGATGTTCCAGTCGGCTTCTTCGCCGGTCAGCAGCAGCGCGGCGGTTCTGCCCAGCGCCGGCTGATGGCCGACGACGACCACCGTACCGGAGGCGGCGGGCCAGCCGCAGGCGGCGAGGATGTCCGCGGCGCTCGTGCCGATGGCGAGGGCTTGCTCGACGGGCAGCTCGAGCGCGCGTGCGGTGCCCACCGCGCGCAGTGCCGGACTGCTGAGGATGCGCGTGTCGTCGGGCAGGCGCCGGCGCAGCCAGCGCGCCACTTTCGCCGCCTGTTTCTCGCCCCGGGCCGTGAGCGCGCGGCTCGCGTCCGGCAGGCCGTCGTCGGCCTCGGCGTGGCGCCACAGGATCAGATCCATGCTCATGTTCGCGTCTCCCGGAGAGACTTGCGCCAGAATCGTTTCGACGCCAGCACCCGCCGGATGCGCTCCGGCAGTTGCGCACGAAGCCGCTCGTAACGCGGACCGTGCCAGCCGCCGGCGAGCGCGACGGCTTCGCGCAGCGCTGGATCCTCACCGGCCCAGCGAGCGAGCGGCGCGCCGGCGCAGCCCAGGTCGTTGAGCGCGCCCAGCGTGTCCTGCAGCCCCGCGAGCGCTGCCAGCGCCCGCCTCGAATCCTTCGCGCGGTACAGCGGCGCCATGAATTCTATCGCGTAGCGCAGGCGCTTCGCGGCCACGCGCAGCCGGTGCAGCGCGCCCGCGTCGAGGCCCCGGGCGGCGCCGGCGAGCGTGCGCACTTTCCGGTGCAGCTTGCCGATGCGGCGCGCGGCAAACTCCGCGAGCGTGCCGCCCGTTTCCCCGGCAGCCGGTGCGTGCAGCAGCGCGCCGAAGGACAGTATGAAGAGTGCATGCTCGCGAGCGCCGAGCGCGGCGGCCGCCGCGGCGCGCTTCTCGCGCCGGTCGCGTCGTGCGGCCGCACACAGCGCCGCGATGCGCGCGTCTTCCGGAAACGCCGCGCGCACCGGCGCGAGCACGTCGGACAGCAGCACGTCGGCGTCGCGCGCCACACCGAGCGCCCGATCCAGCATGTCCATGTGCGCCGGGATCTCGGCCGGAACCGGTGCCGGCAGCACCGGCTCGAACAGTTTCAGTGCCGAATGAAGCCGCCGCAGTGCGACGCGCATCTGGTGGATGAATTCGGGGTCCTCCGAATCCGCGCCCGGCTCGTTCGATTGGAGCTGCGCGATGCAGGCGGCAGCGATGCTGCGCCAGGCCTCCGATGGCGATTGCTCCGGCCGCAGCGGGCACGCGCCGGCCCTGACCGGGACGCATCGCGCGCCCTGGCGCAGGCGAATCCCGCGCTCGGCCTTCGAGAGGATCGCGGGGCGAAGCGGCAACTCGCTTGCAAGCGCAGCGGCGAGATCGAACAGCCGCTGCGGGCTGCCCCGTTCGAGTTCGAGCTCGACCTCGGAGAGGTCTTCCGCCGCATCGCCCGCGCGGATCCACCCGCGATCCAGCATGATCAGCACCGAGGCTCCCGGTGCGGGCTCGATCCGCCAGGTCGTGCGCGAGAACACCGTCTCGAACGACGCTTCGAGCCGCGAGCGGATGCGACGCCGCTCGAGCAGCCTGCGCACTGCCCCGTCATCGACACCGGCGAAATCGAATGCGCCGCCGTAGGGCCGCTCCCATTCCGGGCGCACCGACAGTCCGGCGCTGCCCGATCCGGCGCACTTGACGGTCTGGATCCATTCTCCGCCCTGCCTGCGCGTGCGCAGTGCGATCGCGTGGCGGTGCAGCGCGAGATCCGGCGTGTCGTGATAGACATTGACCAGCCGGCGCGTGCCGAGCTTCGTCGCGCCGCGAATCAGCGGGTGGCGCAGCAGGGCCCGCCGGGCGGATACCGGCAGCGCGAGCTTGAGCTCGATCTCCTCGGCCATGTCATTCGTAACGCAGCGCTTCGATCGGCAGCAGCCGCGAAGCCTGTCGCGCCGGGTAGAAGCCGAAGAACACGCCGACGGCGGCGGCGAATCCCACCGACAGCACGATCGCGGCGCTCGACAACTCGATGCGCCAGCCGGCGAGGTTGCCGACGGCCTCGGCGGCGCCCGTCCCCAGCGCGACTCCGGCGATGCCGCCGATCAGCGACAGCGTCACCGCCTCGACCAGGAACTGCGTGAGGATGTCGCGCGAACGTGCCCCCACCGCCATGCGCAGCCCGATCTCGCGGGTGCGCTCGGTGACCGAGACCAGCATGATGTTCATGATGCCGATCCCGCCCACCAGCAGCGAGACCGAGGCGACGGCCGCGAGCAGCAGTGCGAGCACCTTCGAGGACGCCTCCTGTGCCTGCAGGATCTCCGAGAGGTTGCGCACGAAGAAATCGTCGTCTGCTCCCGGCAGGATGCGATGGCGCTGGCGCAGGAGCTCCTTCATGTGCGCCTCGGCCGCGTCCATGTCGGCGTTCTGGCGCACCTTGACCATGATCGCGCCGACCGAGCGTGCCTTCGCCTGGGTGGCGGCACCGAGCACGCGGTTGCGCGCGGTGCTGATCGGCATCAGGACGACGTCATCCTGATCCTGCCCCATCATGTTCTGGCCCTTGTGTTCGAGCACGCCGATGACGGTCAAGGGCACCTTGCGGATGCGGATGACCTGGTCGAGCGGGCTTTCGTCGCCGAACAGGTTCTTCGCGACGGTCTCGCCGATCAGTGCCACCTTGGCCGCGCCGTTCAGATCGGATTGCTCGAAGCCGCGCCCCTGCGCGAGCGGCCACTCGCGCACTTCGAGGTAATCGGCCGTGGTGCCGTAGAACGAGGTCGACCAGTTGGCGTTGCCCGCGACCACCTGGCCCGATCCGCGAAGGCTCGGCGCGGCGGCCTGGACCTCCGCGATTTCCCGCGCGATCGCATAGGCATCGTCTTCCGACAGCGTGAGCTGGGTACCCGCGCCGCCGCGCGCACCACCCGAGTGCCCGGAACCCGACACGACGATGATGATGTTCGAACCGAGCGCGCGGATCTGGTCCTCGACGCGCGCCTGCGCGCCGTTGCCCACGGCGATCATGACGATCACGGCACCCACGCCGATGACGATGCCGAGCATCGTCAGTGCGGAGCGCAGCTTGTTTACGCGCAGCGCGTTGAGCGCGACCTTGAGCGTGGCGAGGAAGTTCATGACGGTGCCGGCGCGAGAGCGCGCGCCGCATCGGCCGCGTCGTTGGCGCGATCCTCGGTGATCAATCCGTCGCGGAAGCTGACGATGCGCCGCGCGAAATTCGCGATGTCGTGCTCGTGCGTGACCAGCACGATCGTGATGCCCTCGCGGTTGAGCGACTGGAGCAGCGCCATGATCTCGACGCTGGTGTGCGTGTCGAGCGCGCCGGTGGGCTCGTCGGCGAGCACCAGCATGGGATCATTGACCAGCGCGCGCGCGATCGCCACCCGCTGCTGCTGGCCGCCGGACAGTTGCGCCGGCTGGTGTTCCATGCGTTCGGCCAATCCGACCTGATCGAGGCGGTGCTTCGCCCGGGCGCGCCGCTCGGGCGCGTCGCAGCCGCTGTACAGCAGTGGCAGCGCGACATTGTCGAGCGCCGACGTGCGGGCGAGCAGGTTGAAGTGCTGGAACACGAAACCGATCTTGCGGTTGCGCACCCGCGCGAGCTCGTCGCCGGACAGCGTCGAGACCTCTTCTCCAGCCAGCCGGTAGCCGCCGGAAGTGGGCCGGTCGAGGCAGCCGAGCAGATTCATGAAGGTCGACTTTCCGGACCCGCTCGGACCCATCACCGCGACGAACTCGCCCGCGGCGACATCGATCGACACGCCGCGCAGCGCCGCGACGACATTGGCCCCGGTGCTGTACTGCTTGACCAGATCGGTCGTGCGGATCAGCGGGGTGTCCATCTCTGCGGTTCAGCGGCGGGCCGCGCAGCGGACCGTCCGCTGCAACCGGTTGTTGGACGGCAGGCACATCGGTTCACTTCTGGGTTCTCGACGCGGATGAGTTCAGCGAACGCGTCGAGGTGGGCGCCGCCCGTGACGGCGCTCCTCGCTCCTCGGTCTCGATCCCCCGACTTCGCACCTTGGGCTCTGGCTTGCCTCGACCGAGTGCGCCAGAAGTGACGCACGGCATCTTGGATCCCCCTCGCGAGGTCGTCGCGGTTCCTGACCATAGGCGTCGCCTACTCCTTGTGGACCTCGACCGCGACGGCGGAGAACAGCCCGGTGGTCTCGGTTCGAATCCGCCGCTCGGCCATGTCGAAATAGTGCGCATCGACCTCGCAGCCGATGCTGTCACGACCGCAACGTGCCGCGGCGACGCTCGTGGTGCCCGTCCCCATGAACGGGTCGAGCACCGTGTCTCCGACGAACTGAACATCCGGATCAGCCGCTCGGCCAGTTCCGTCGGATAGGGTGCGGGATGATCTCGTGTGGATGCTCCGGTCAGTCCGGTCCAGATCTGTTGGAACCACCGCTGGTAGTCATCAGTTGAGATCACGCTGAGGATTCGCTCGGCAGCCGAGGGCTTCCGGTAGCCACCGGGTTTTCTCTCCATGAGGATGAACTCGATGTCGTTCTTGATCACCGCGTTCGGCTCGTACGGTTCTCCAAGGAATCCTGCTCCGCCGTTTTCGACCTCGTAGACCTCGTAGACCGCGTTCGCGATCTCGTGCCAGATGATGGGCGCGAGGTTGTCGAAGCCGATGCGCCGGCAGTGCTCCTGAATGGAGGCATGGAGCGGCACCACGGTGTGCCGGCCGTCATTCTTGCGGCGGGAGAGGCAAA
>JBBIUI010000071.1:0-11864 GCA_037440385.1 Rhodocyclales bacterium
AGAGCACCAGTACGTTCAGTGCCCAGGCGCCGAGCGGACTGGCCGCAAACACGGCGGCATACAGCGCCCACAGCGCCGCGGCCGGAATGACCGCACCGAGGCACCACGCGATGGCTCCGCTGGCCGTGCGGCCATCGTCGAGCCGCGCGGCGAGCAAACGCGCGAAGCGCTCGGCCGGATCGAGCACGATGCGCCGCACGGCCAGCGGTCGCAACTGTTCCAGCAGCAGTGCTGCGAGCAGCGAGAAGAACGTCATGCGAGGCAATGCCCCGGCGAAGGCGGATCGCCGGCGAAGATACCATGAACCCGGATCGATCGGCCCGCCATCGGGCGAGGGCGACGCCCGGGGCACCGGTGTAATAGAATGGGCGCGCCGGACGGGCTCCATGCACCGGCCGGCCAGGGATGGACGTCGTCTACCAGAAAACGGACAAGGGCCGCGAGGAAATCGCGAAGCGCACCTACCGTCTGCCGGCGCGCGTGCGCTCGATGCTCATTCTCGTCGATGGCCGGCGCAGCGCGGCGCAACTGCTCGACCAGGGCAGGCATTTCGGCGATGCCGAACAGTTCCTGCGCGATCTCGTCGAGGGAGGATTCGTCGAACCGGCAGGGGGACCGCCACACGGCGAAGCTTCGCTCGCCACGGTGGCGGACGCGGCGATGCCGGCGCTCAGGAGCCTCGCGCAGCGCTTGCTCGTCGAGGCGCTCGGTCCGGACGGGGACGCGATCGCCGTGAAGATCGAGCAGGCGCGCGACGCGGCCGAGCTCGATGCGCGGCTCGAGCGTGTTCGCGACATGCTGCGCGAATTGCGCGGACCGCGGGTCGCCGAGCGTTTCTGGCGGGAGCTGCAAGCGGTCGCGCGTGCGGCGCCGGACGGCCAGGCGCAGAAACCTTCCGAAGATGCCGCGGCGAAATCGCTGCGGGATTTTTCGTTCTGGTCGTCGTAGCGCGACGCCGGGACCGGACGCGCCCGCGCGTGCCGGTCACTGGTCGAGCAGCCGGTACAGGCTCACGATCATGCCGGCGGTCGCTCCCCAGATGAATCGCCCCTCGTAGGGCATCGCCCAGTATTCGCGCAGTGCCCCGCGCACCCGCATGCTCATGCGGCGATGGTTGGCCGGGTCGAGCAGAAAGTCGAGCGGTGCCTCGAACACCTCGGCCACTTCGAAGCGGTCCACACGAAGATCGAGCGGCAAAGCGACGACGCCGACGACCGGGGTGATGCGGAACCCGGTCCCGGTGTGATATTCCGGAAGCATTCCGAGCACGTCGACCCGGGCCGGCTTCAGCCCGATCTCCTCTTGCGCCTCGCGCAGCGCAGTGACCACCGCCGAGCCGTCACGGTCCTCGCAATGCCCGCCTGGAAAGCTGACCTGGCCCGGATGATTCTGCAGATGGTTGGTGCGCTTCGTCAGCAGCATCGTCAACCCGTCGGGCCGATCGATCACCGGCACGAGCACCGCCGCCGGGATCAGGCGATCGTCGGTCGCCTCGTCGCGCACCGGGGCCATCGTTGCCGCGGCGCGGAAGCGGCGCCTGAACTCCTGCGCATCGGCGCTCAACGGATCCTCGCGTCGCGGCTTCATCGTCAATAACGGCGACGCAGCGTCATCGCCTCGCCGTCGCGGCGCATGTCCATCCGGCTCAAGAAACTCATGCCGAGCAGCGCGACCGGCAGATCGGCCGCATGGACCACGGCATCGACGTCGTGCAGCGTGATGGTTCCGACGCGCACGCTATGCAATCTGACTTTCCACACCCGCGCCATTCCGTTCGCGGTCTGGGTGACACCCGCCTGTCCTCGCTGCGGATCGATCCCGACGCGCATCGCGTCCGTCCGGCCGAGAGAAACGAAGGTCGCACCGGTGTCGACCATGAACCGGACCGGCACGCCATTGACGCTACCCTCGCTCAGATAGTGGCCGCCCCGGTCGGCGGTCAGCGTGAGCACTTCCCGCCCGGTGGCCGCAGCGTCGCCCAGCGCGATCGGCTGTTCGCCGAGCCTGAGCGTTCGCCGCCTTCCGTCTACCTCGACGATCGCGCGATCGCCTTCCACCGCCAGCAGTTTCACTCCGGCCACGGAGCCTCCGGCCGATACCGTGCGCGGGGAGCCGCCGTCGACGACGAGCACGGCCTTGCCGGCGAACGCGCCGGCGAGCGCGACCTCGGTGGCGAATGCGTCGCCCGCCGCGCCGAGCGATAATGACATCGCCAGCACAGCCGCCGCGGCGGGAAAGACCGACATGAACCGAGCACACGCAACGAAGCCGATCGCCATTTTTCGACACGCTCCGGCCGAGGGCCCCGGCCATTTTGCCACATTCCTCGAACGGCACTCGATCGCCTGGACGCTCGTCGCCGTGGATCGCGGCGAGCCGATCCCGGACGATTCGACCGCCTTCCGGGGGCTTTGTTTCATGGGCGGACCGATGAGCGCCAACGACGATCTGCCATGGATCGCCCGCACGCTTGCACTGATCCGCGAGGCGGATGCTCATGGCATTCCGGTCATCGGCCACTGCCTAGGCGGCCAGCTCATCGCGAAGGCGTTCGGCGGCGAGATCACGCGCAACCCGGTGCCCGAGATCGGCTGGGGCGAGGTGACGGTCATCGACGGTCCGCCGGCCCGCGACTGGCTGGGCGAATCGCGGGCGTTCCCGGTATTCCACTGGCACGGCGAGACGTTCTCCATCCCGCCCGGTGCCAGCCGGATCCTCGCGAGCGAGCACTGCGCGAATCAGGCGTTCGTTCGCGGACCGAACCTCGCGATGCAATGCCACGTCGAGATGACGCCGGACATGATCCGGCAGTGGGCGAACGAGGGCGCGGCGCAGATCCGTGCCCATCCGGGCGCGTCCGTGCAGACACCGGAACGGATGTGCGAGGATCTGGATCGGCGCACCGAAGAACTGCGACGGATCGCAGACCGGTTGTATGCAAGATGGATCCGCGGCCTGGATGCCGCCTGACGCGCGGCTTCGGGTATCCTTCGGTTTTCGTTTCGCCCCCGACGCCATGCTGAATCGATGGTTCGCCCCGCTCGCCGTCGCTTTCTCGATCGCTCTGTCCGCATGCGCCCCGATGGCGTCCCCGCCCGCGGGCAGCGGCGGCGTCACCGAGCAGGCGACGATCCACCTGGTCCCCATCGGAGACTTTCCGCGCGCGACGGCCGACCGTCTCGCCGCGGTGATCGGCGCGCGCTTCGGCCTGTCGGTTCGCATCCAGCCGCGCGTGTCGCTGACCAAACAGATGATCGACTATGCGCGCCGGCAGGTTCCGGCGCAGGAGATCTTCGACGTGCTCGAGCCGAAACGCACGCTTCTGCTCAAGGATGCGCGTGGCGTGATCATCGGCCTGACGACCTATGACATGTACATCCGCGGGATCGACTGGACGTTCGCGTTCGCGGCCCGCGAGACCCCGGCGCTCGCGGCGGTGTCGACCTGGCGCATGGACGAGACCCATTACGGCAAACGAGCCGACGACGAGCTGCTGTTCGCCCGGCTCGAGAAGATGGTCGCGAAGAGCATCGGCGCGCTGTACCTCGGACTGAAGGAGTCCGGCGATCCGGCGAGCGGCATGTTCGGCGCAGTGCGTTCGCTGGAAGACCTCGACCGGATCGGCTCCAGGTTCTGAGCGGGCCCGGCGCGCGCCGTGCTCAGCGCCGCGCCGGCGCGACAGGCAGATGCGCGACCTGCCCGGCGGCGCGCACGACCGGCGCCTCGCCGCCCGTGGCTGCGGCGCCCTTGTCGGCGACTGCGCCCTCTTGCAGGAACGCCTCCTCGGTGCGCTTGTTCAGCACGACGATGCTGATGCGCCGGTTGACCGGATTGAGCGGGTCGGACTTGTCGAAGAGCACCGTCGATGCGAGCCCCACGACGCGCATCAGCTTGCCGTCCGCCATGCCGCCCGCGACCAGTTCGCGCCGGGACGCGTTGGCCCGGGTCGCCGACAGTTCCCAGTTGCCGAAACCCTGCACGCCGCCGGCATAGGCCGCGGCATCGGTGTGGCCCGACAGGCTCACGCGGTTCTCGACCCCGTTCAGCGCGCGGCCGATCTCGTGCAGGATCTGCTTCGTGTACGGTTTCAGCTCGGCGCTGGACAGATCGAACATCGGCCGGTTCTTCTCGTCGACGATCTGGATGCGCAGGCCCTCGCTGGTCAGATCGAGCAGCAACTGGCTGCGGTACTGGCGCAATGCCGCATTGGTCTCGATCATCCGTTCGATGCGCAGCTTGAGGTCCTCGAGCCGGCGCCTCTCGGTTTTTTCCTGCTCGGCCTTGAGCGCTTCGAGATTCACCGTCTTTTTCGGCGCCTCGGTCTCGCCCTTCTTCACCTGGCCATCGGTACGCGTCAGATCCTTGCCGCCGCCCTTGATGACGTGCGATGCATCGCCGCTGCCGACGCCGCCCTGCAGCGCGACCTTGAGCGGCGTCTGGAAATACTCGGCGATGCCGTCGAGATCATTGATTGTGGTCGAGCCGATCAGCCACATCAGCAGGAAGAACGCCATCATCGCCGTGACGAAGTCGGCGTAGGCGATCTTCCAGGCGCCGCCGTGCGCGCCGCCGCCGCCCTTTCTGATGCGCTTGACGACGATGGGTCGCTGGCTTTCGTCGCTCATGTCCGGAACGGGGAGATCGATGCGCCGGGGCCGGTGCGGACGTCACTTGGCCTTGCGGTTCTTGACCTCTTCCTCCAGCTCGCCGAAGGAAGGCCGCTCGGTCGAATACAGCACCTTGCGGCCGAATTCGACCGCCACCTGCGGCGCGTAGCCGTTCATGCTCGCCAGCAGCGTGACCTTGATGCACTGGAGCACCTTGGTCGCCTCGTGCAGCTTGTGCTCGAGCGCGCTCGCCAGCGGGCCGACGAATCCATACGACAGCAGGATGCCGAGGAAGGTGCCCACCAGCGCCGCGGCGATCAGCTTGCCGAGCTCGGCCGGCGGAATGCCCACCGACTCCATCGTATGCACGACCCCCATCACCGCCGCGACGATCCCGAACGCCGGCAGGCCGTCGGCGAGTTTCGCCAGCGCGTGCATCGGCACCTCGCCTTCGTGGTGGTGGGTCTCGATCTCGTTGTCCATCAGGTTCTCGATCTCGAAGGCGTTGAGGTTGCCTCCCACCATCATGCGCAGGTAGTCGGTCATGAACTCCATGACGTGGTGATCGGAGGCGATCCCCGGATACTTGCTGAACAGCGGGCTCTGGTCCGGCGTCTCGACGTCGGACTCGATCGACATCAGACCTTCCTTGCGAACCTTGGCGAGCAGCTCGTAGAGCAGCGACAGCAGGTCGAGGTAGAGCGCCTTCGTGTACTTCGAACCCTTGAACAGCGTGGGAAAGGCGCCCAGGACCGCCTTGACCACCTTGGGGCTGTTGGCGACCAGAAATGCGCCCAGCGCCGCGCCGCCGATGATGATGAGTTCCGAGGGCTGGATCAACGCCGCGACGTGTCCGCCGGCGAAGATGAATCCTCCGATGACCGATCCGAATACCGCGACCCAGCCGATGATGACGAACATGCCTGGAGCCTCTTCCGGTTGCAGCGTGTCTGTCGAGTGTCCGGGCGAACCGATGCGCCCCGCATAACTTAACGGCACGTGTGCGAACGGCTTGAACGCGAGGCGACCGGGAACGGATGCCCGGGCGCCGTGCGCCGCACGGGGAGACGGCGCAAAAAAAAGCCGCTCGGGAACAGCCAGGCCCAGAGCGGCGCAAGTCCCCTTGCTAGCGCAAGGAGGAGGTCAGACGATCGCGGCTACAGCATGGTCCACGGTCCCGATGACTGGCACGGCGCGGCGGGTCTTTCCCGCCCGGGCCGGCACGTGGCACAAACCGCACGTGTAATTGTGCGTCAAATCGTAGGCATGTGCAACAAAATTTCCGCCGCATCCGTTGCAGCGCGCCCATTGCAGCATCCTGGCTTCGAAGAACCGGATCAGGGTCCAGGCACGCGTGAGCGTCAGCACGGGTTCCGAGTCGTTCAACTGCACGTGCTCGAGGTACAGCCGATAGGCCTTGATCAGGGCGTGCAGCCCGCGTGCGCCGGTGTGATCGAGCAGAAAACGGTACAGCGACATGAACAGCGAAGCGTGGATGTTCGGCTGCCAGGTCATGAACCAGTCGGTCGAAAACGGCAGCATGCCCTTGGGTGGCGACTCGCCCTTGACTTCCTTGTACAGCTTGAGCAGTTTTTCGCGCGACAGACCGATCTCCGCCTCGAGCAACTGGAGCCGCGCGCCCATGCGCACGAGCTCGCTCGCCAGCTCGATTCCCTTGCCTTCCGATACGATGCTTCGTGTGCGCATGCCGGTCGGCCTCAGGCGAGATGTTCGACCGGCTCGCCGGCGGCGAGGATGGCGGCGTGCAGGCGGGACATGCCCGCCTCGCGCTCGTGGCTCGCCAGCAGGTCGGTCAGCATGCGATCCTCGAAACGCAGCCGGCACAGCAGCATCGACGAGGAGGCCATCCTGAGCACCTGTCCGGGCGTGAGCCGCTCGATGACCTCGGCGAGCTGCGTGCTGATCCCGAGCCGGAACACGGCGCTGTCGCGGTCCGCGCGCACGAGCTGCTGCGCGAGCATCAGGTACGCCAGGTTGACCTCCCGAATTTCATTGTGGATTTCTGCGCCAGTCATTCCGTCCTCCCGGTGATCGTCTTACGTGTGGCCGCATTGTGCGCAGTCACACGGCATGCCGCCTAGCGGGGCATGGCGGAACTTTCTGTACGGGCGAGCACACGCGGCCCTGTAGGGGCCATTCCTACACGGCGCGGCGTGTGCCGCTCGGGCGGCATCGAAGAGCGGTGCTCAGTGGGCCGTGGCGTCGTCCTCCCCGCGAGCGGCGAGCCACGCGATCAGCGCATCGGCTGCGCAGCCCTGGCTGAAAAGGAAGCCCTGCAGCCGATCGCAGCCCTGTTCCTGCAGAAATGCGACCTGCTGTTGCGTCTCCACCCCTTCGGCAACCGTCTCGACACGCAGGCTGTGCGCCAGCGCGAGGATCGCCCGTACGATCGCGGCGTCGTCCTCGTTCGCCGGCAGATCGCGCACGAATGCGCGGTCGATCTTCAGGATGTCGATCGGGAAACGTTTCAGGTATGCGAGCGACGAGTAGCCGGTTCCGAAGTCGTCGACCGAGATGCGCACGCCCATGTTCTTGAGCGCCCGCAGCATGCCTATCGTCGTTTCCGCTTCCCGCATCAGCACCGACTCGGTGATCTCGAGCTCGAGCCGCTGCGGATCGACTCCGGACTCGGCCAGCGTGCGCTGGACGAGCTGAAGCAAGCGGGGCTGGCCGAACTGGACCGCGGAAACATTGACCGAGACGTGCAGCGTATCGAGACCGGCCTCCTGCCAGAGCTTCGACTGCCGGCAAGCCTCCTGCAGGGCCCATTCTCCGATATCGACGATCAGCCCGGACTCGTCGGCGATCGGGATGAAGCGATCCGGAGCGATCACGCCGTGGACGCGATGCGTCCATCTCAGCAGCGCCTCGACGCCTATCGGTTCCCCGCCGCGGGCGCCGACGATGGGCTGGTAATGCAGCATCAGCTCGCCGCGAGAAACCGCGTGCCGCAGATCCATCTCCAGCGCGAGCCGCTCGGCCGAGGAGGCATTCATCTGCGGGCTGTAACAGCGGAAGCCGTTGCCCCCGGCGCGCTTGGCCGCGCGCATCGCCGTTTCGGCGGTCATCATCAGTTCGTAGGCGTCCGCGCCGTGCTCGGGTGCCAGCGCGACGCCGACGCTGGGCGTCAAGTACAGTTCCACGCTTCCCTTGTAGAACGGCGCGCGGAAAGACTCGACGATCCCGCGGGCATGGGCTTCGATTTCCTCGCGGCGCGACAGGTTCGGGATGAAGATTCCGAATTCGTCGCCGCCCAGACGGGCGACGACCCCGCCGTCGGCCACGCCATCGTCGAGCCGCGTCGCCGCCTGACGCAGGATGTCGTTTCCGGCCTCGTAGCCGAACGAACCGTTGATGCGCTGGAACCGGTCGATATCGACATGCAGCAAGGCGCCACAGGGCTGCCTGCCCCGTTGCGCCCACTCGGACAACCAGTCATTGACGCGGCTGCGGAACAGGTTCTGGTTGGGCAGGCTGGACAGACAGTCGTAGAAGGCCAGCCGCTTGATTCGCTGGTCGGCGCGCCTCGCGGCGTCGCGCGCCGCGGCGCCGCGCAACTCCCGCTCGAGCACCGGTACGAGCCGCCCGAGATCGCCCTTCGGGATGAAGTCCTGAACCCCCGCCGCCATCGCCTGGTGCGCGGTCGGCTCCGGAATCTGGCCGGAGTAGATGATGAACGGGATGTCCTTGCCGCTCGCCTTGAGGACCTCGAGCGCGCCGAACGAATCGAAGCCCGGCATCCGGTGGTCGCACAGGATGACGTCCCAGTCCTCGCTCTTGAGCGCGGAGGCCATCTCGAGCGCTCCGCACACGCGGCGATAGCCGACATTGGCGCCGCGCACGGCCAGTTCCGAGTACAGCAGGAACGCGTCGTCCTCGGAGTCCTCGACCATCAGCGCCCGGATGCGCCGCTGCCCCAGCCTTTCGGTCACCGCTGCGCGATCCACCATCCGCTCCGAGTTCGAGTCCAGTCCGCCGAAAGCCGATCGTTCCGATCTACGGCCCGCGCGAGAAAAACTTTAGGCCGGGATTGCCGTTCCCGACCTCTTTCACCGAGAGGGTTTCTGCACGGTGCCGACCTTGTTGCGTCCCCGCTGCTTGGCCACATACACCCCGCGGTCGGCGCCCTTGATCAGGTCGTCCGGATCGCGCATGCCGGGCTCGCGCACCGCCACGCCCACGCTCAGGCTGGCATTCAGTTTGTGTGTGCCCGCATGGATCGGCACCCGCTCGACCGCGACGCGCACGCGCTCGGCGCAGGCCAGCGCAGCTTCCAGACCGGTATCCGGACAGATCACGAGGAACTCGTCTCCGCCCACCCGGCACACCACGTCGTGCCCGCGCAATGCCTTCCTGAACGCGGCCGCGGTGTCCTTCAGTGCGACGTCGCCGGCGTCGTGGCCGTAGGTGTCGTTGATCCGCTTGAAATTGTCGACGTCGATCACCATGCAGGCGAGCGGCCGCCGGTTGCGCGAACTGGCCGCCCATTCCTGGCGCAGCCGTTCCATCGCGAAACGGCGATTGGGCAGTCCGGTCAGGGAGTCGGTCAGCGCGACTTCCTGCAGCCTCCGGTTGGTCACCGCGAGCTCCGCGGCGAAATAGCGTATCTCCTCGCGGTCGCGCTCGATCTCGCCCTGCATGTCGATGATGCGCCGGCCCGCGCGCAGCCGAGCCATGATCACCCGCGGCGTCAGCGGCTTGGCCATGAAGGCATCGACCCCGGCTTCGAACGCCTCGACGAGCGCCTGCTCGTCCTCGCCGCCGGTCAGGATCATCACCAGCATCGAACGCCCTGCGCGCGTCCCGCGAAGGGCACGCACCAGATCGACACCCTGCGCGCCACCCATGGACCAGTCGAGCAGCGCGATGTGCGGGGACCGTTCGAGCACATGCTCCAGCGCCTGCGCTCCGGCACGGCTCTCGATCACTTCGGCGCCCAGTTCCTGCAGCACGCCACGGAGCACATCGCGCGTCTGGCCGTCCTCGCCGACCACGAGCACCCGCATCGGCCGCGCGTCGGCCGCCGGCTTCGCGTCATCGCCGTCGCCGGCGGCCGCGCGCAGGTCCGCGAGCGGCGGCACGTCCGAGGCTTCCGCTTCCAGCAGCCTCGCCCAGTCCTGCCACTCACGCACGACCTCGTCGCACAGCGTCTCGATGGCCTCGCCCGCGAGCGGCAGCCGCGCCGCCAGATCGTCGAGCCGGGCGATCATCGCGGGCCTCCGGTCGGGCGGGGCCACGCACAGGTCGGCGATGTGCCGCGCAGCCGCCAGCGACATCGTCAGCGCGCTCTGGCGCGAGTCGCCGCAGGCACCTGCCCCGCCGGCATCCTCGTGATGGAACACCGGATCGACGAAGACCTTGGGAAGGTTCCAGTCCGTCAGCATGGCCGCCGCCAGTTCCCGGTGATTCATCGCGAAGGCGGCCTGTTCGAGCTCGACCAGCTCGATGTCGGGGAACTTGCTGCAGTTCTCCAGCACGCTGGCATAGGCGGCCGGATACAGCGTCGCCAGTGCCAGCTCGCCGATGCGCGCCAGCAGGCCGACGCTGAAGGTCTCCTCCGCGCGCGCAGCGCGAGTGCGCGC
Source organism: Rhodocyclales bacterium (assembly GCA_037440385.1). Lineage (GTDB taxonomy): Bacteria > Pseudomonadota > Gammaproteobacteria > Burkholderiales > Rhodocyclaceae > CG2-30-68-42. The sequence goes on from JBBIUI010000071.1 coordinate 10,211, forward strand.
CGTGATCGCCTGCATCGCAATGCCGCAGGCGAGGCTGTGCGACCAGAACTGCGCATACGGGAAATTCCTGCACGCCCCGGCCGAATAGTTCGACATCAGCGAGAATCCGAGCGCCAGTGCGCGCACGGCGGGCACACCGAGGTAGACCATCGCATCGTGCACCGAGACGACCGGGCGGCGCCCGATCGCATTGGCGCCGTTGGCGCTGCGGATCAGGCGGCCGACGAAAGCCGGATCGGCCTTGATCACTTGCGCGAGCTCGGGCAGCGTGACGTCCTCGCGCAGCGTCATCTGGATGATCTTCAGCGCAACGCCCTTCGGGGAAGGAAGATCGCCGGAAGCCTTGAGTTGTTCGTATTTCGAGAGGTCGATCGGTCCCATTCGCGCATTCGTTCCCAGGGTTGGCCGCACGGTTGCGACAGGCGCGGCGCGACGGGTCGCCTGCGCGACCTGCGCCGAACCCCGCCACATGACCGATTACGTCTCGCAGCCAGCCGACTTTAGGGCCTACAATCGCGGGGCCGGCTCCGGAAAGATGCTACGACGCATCGAGGAATCCACGATGAAGTTCTGTCCCCGCTGCGGCGCGCCCGTCGCGCTGCGCATCCCGCCCGGTGACGTCCTGCCGCGCCATGTCTGCGACGCCTGCGGAGCGATCCACTACCAGAACCCCAAGCTGGTGGTCGGTGCGATCGCGCAATGGGAGGACAGGATCCTGCTGTGCCGGCGGGCGATCGAGCCGCGCGCCGGCTACTGGACGCTGCCCGCCGGGTTCATGGAAAACGCGGAGACCACGGCGCAGGCGGCCGAACGCGAAACGGCGGAGGAGGCCCGTGCGCGCATCGAGACGGGCGAGCTGTTCTCGCTGATCAACATCCCGCACATCAACCAGGTGCACCTGTTCTACCGCGCACGGCTGCTCGACCTGGACTTCGCGCCGGGCGCGGAATCGACCGAGGTCGCGCTGCTCGACGAGGCCCGGGTTCCGTGGCGCGAACTCGCGTTCCGCTCGGTCACGATGACGCTGGAGCACTACTACGCCGACCGCCGCGAGGGCCGCTTTCGCCTGCATACCGGCGACATCCTGCTGCCGCGCTGAACCTGCGCCGGCTCACCGGTCATCGGCCTCGTGCAGATCGAAGCGCACCGGGAGATCGACCGCGAATTCCTGCCCGCGCAACGGTTGCGGCACCGCGGCGCGCGCACTCGCCCGCGCGACCATCTGCTTCGCTTCGGCATCGAGCAGCGCGTGGCCGGACGAGCGGCTCAGCGCCACTTCGCGCGCCGCGCCTTGTCTCGACACCGTGATGCGCACTTCGGCCGTGCCCGACAGACCGCGCTCGATTGCGGCTGGCGGATAGCGCGTCGTCACCGCGCGGGCCAGCGCGAACCGGTATTCGCGCAGCGCGTCCGGGTCCGGCCCGGGTGCTTCGATCTCCTGCGCGGCGAGCTCGCGCGCCGGCACGTTCGCCGCGGGCGTCGCACCGCGCGTCGACGGCGCTTCGCGCGAGGCCGCCGCGTCCGGATGCGCCGCGTCCGGATGCGCCGCCTGCACGGCGGCGGACATCGCGGGTTCGCGGGAGGCTGCGGCCGCGACGACCGGAACGGCCGGATGGGCCGCTGCGTCCGGACGGGCTGCAACGGCCGGACGCAC
>JBBIUI010000072.1:0-11683 GCA_037440385.1 Rhodocyclales bacterium
TGCGCATCGCAGCCCGTCGAAGCCGCCCACTGCCAGTTGCCGTTGTTGGCCGCGAGATCGTAATCGAGCAGCCGCTCGGCAAAGCGGGCCTCGCCCAGCCGCCAGTCGATACCGAGATCCTTCACCAGAAACGATGCCACGAGCATGCGCGCGCGGTTGGGCATCGTGCCGCAATCGCGAAGCTCGCGCATCGCCGCATCGACCAGCGGGTAGCCCGTGCGGCCCTCGCACCACGCGGCGAACCCCGCCGGGTCGTCCTCCCACACGATCGCATCCATCTCGCTGCGGAAGGCGTGATCGACGACGCGCGGGTGCCGCCACAGGATCATCTGGAAGAACTCGCGCCAGATCAGCTCGGTGAGCCACGCCTGGGCGCCCGCGCCGGGGTGCTCCAGCGCGAGCCGCACGCACCGGCGTACCGAAATCGTGCCGAAGCGCAGGTGCGCCGACAAACCGGACCCACCGGCCGATGCGAGATCGTCGCGCGTGTGCGCGTAGTGCCCGATGCGCCCCGCGAAGCTCGCCAACTGTGTGCGCGCTCCGCTCATGCCCGGTGCCGGCCCGGCCGGCGAAGGCTCCGCCGGGACGAACCCGAGCCGGCGCAGATCCGGGCGCTGCGCAACAAGCGGCGGCGCGGCGAGCCGGCCGGGGCACGCGGCGAGCGCGAGCGGCGCGACCGCGGCCGCGTCGAGCCGCCCTCGCCACGCGTTGGCGTACGGCGTGAATACCGAGTAGGACGTGCCCGATTGCGTCCTCACCTCGTCGCGCTCGAAGATCACCTGGTCCTTGACCTCGACGAACGCGCGGCCGGCCTCGGCGAGCCGCCGCGCCACCTCGGCGTCGCGCGCGATCGCCTGCGGTTCGTAATCGCGACTCGCGAACACCGCCGCGACGTCCAGTTCGGCTGCCAGCGCGGGAATCTCGCTTCGCGCGTAGCCGTGGCGCACGATCAGCGCGCCGCCTCTCGCGCGCAGCGCCGCATCGAGCTCGTCGATGCAGCCCAGGATGAACTCGACCCGCCGGTCGGCGCGCCGGCCGTGCGCGAGCAGCCGGTCGAGGATCTCCCGGTCGAACACGAACGCGCAATACACGCGAGCGAAGCGCGAAGCCGCATGCGCGAGCGCCGCGTGATCGTCGCACCTGAGGTCTCGGCGAAACCACACCAGCGCGCAGCCCGTCATGGTTGCGTCGCCGGGCGGTGCGCAAGCCGTTCGACCGTGACGGATTTCTCCTTCCGGCGCAAGCCCGCCTCAAGCACTTCGTTCAGGGGTCGATATTCGATCACAGAAGTCGCGGCGGAACGCACCCGGGCGGTGATGCCCATCGAAGCCGGTCGTCTCAGGATCCATGCCGTGGTCATGAAGGCGAAGGGCGTTCGGCAGCGGCTTCCCGGTTCCTGCATCCCTCCGAACGGGGGTGCGCCACAAAGGAAATTTACCACGCATGATGCTCCGCCTCCGGATTCTCGCAGCGGCCGCGTTCGCATCCACCGTCTCCGTCGCCGCGTATGCGGAACAATGGAGATGCTGGTACGAACCCGCCGGCGACCCCGTCATCGTCTGCAGACTCGTGCGACCCGCGACCGCCGCGCCGGCCGATGCGGGTGCGGCACCCTTGTGGAACGCGTCCTCCGCCGGCGGATTCGGCGCGCCGGACGACCGGCTGTTCATCCCGTTGTTCGAGCACGTCGAGCCGAGCCAGATGCCCGGCGTGTGGGTGCTCGCCCGGGAAGTCCTGTGCGAGCGGCGCATCGAATGCGGCGTGCGCTTCATCGATCCGCCCGTCGTCACGGCGGGCAACTGAGGCGCTGCGCTCGCGAATCCTGCACTGCGGCCGCGCGAGCCTCGAGTGCGCGTGCGCCTGCGACGCTCCGGCACGGCGCCTCGCGCGTTCCGTCCGCCGCAACCGGTGCGATCCGCGGGAGTGCGGCGATCGTAAAGCTTCCCCCACGCGCGCCCGACCGTGGCACCATTGCGGCGTCGATCGGACGAGGAGACGTCACATGAGCAAATACGGATTCGGCAAGCCGGTCACCATGGCTTTCGACGCGGCGGTCGAGAAGGTCACCGGCGAACTGGCGAAGGAAGGGTTCGGCGTGCTCACCGACATCGACGTGTCGGCCACGTTGAAGAAGAAGCTCGGGCTGGACCTGCCCGCCTATCGCATCCTCGGCGCGTGCAATCCGCCGCTCGCGAGCCGCGCGATCGCGGCCGAGCCGTCGATCGGCCTGCTGCTGCCTTGCAACGTCGTGGTACGCGAGGACGCGGACGGGAAGGTGAGGGTCGAATTCATGGACCCGATCGCGATCCTGCAACTGGTCGACAAGCCCGAGGTCGCCGCGCTGGCGCACGAGGTGCGCGCGCGGCTCGACCGCGTGATGGCCGCATTGTAGACAGGACAGTAGACACGAATGCCGCGTCGGTGCGGCGCAGAGCGCGTCGCTGCGATGCGCGGGCGTTCAGCGCGACTTTGCGGCGCGCGACCGCCAGTCCGAGCACGCCCAGGCCCGCGACCAGCATCGCCCAGCTACCGGGTTCCGGAACCGGCGCACCCACCTGCTCGACGTTGAAGCCGGCCATCTGGGCGCCCACGAAATCCCCGACGAAACTCGCATGGCCGCTGGCTGGATCGAGGCCAGGCGGATCGTTTTCACAGGCAGTGTTGCAATCCACCTCGCCGCTGCCATCCACGTTGAACGGCCCCGCGTACTTATAGAACTCGTAGCGGCGGATGACGGCCTTGTCCGCATCACCGAGAGCGAGATCCTTCACCTTGACCTCGTTCGGGCCGTCGCCCACGTGGCCCGCCGGCGGTTTCTGGAAGATGCTCCACTCGGTTTCGACTTCGGCCTGCTCCTGTTCCGGATCACCGCGCAACAAGTTGCCCAGGTCGATGGCGTTGGGCACCTTGGTCGTGAACGTCTTGACCCAGAACGCCTCGCCCCACAACGCCGGGTTTTCCGGGTGATCCGCATTCGGAGCGACCGCGCGAATGTTGGCGTTCACCGCGGCCGGAACCGCCGGTTGCCCGCCCGCCGCGGGCACCGGCGGCGTATAGGCAAACTGCACTGCCGGAACCCCGGTCGGCCGGGCCGACAGCACGCCGGGCGACGCCTCGACGAGCCAGCTGTATTTCGTCGAGGCGGGAGTCCCGAGCGTGGTCACGCCATAATGATCGCAGGACGCGGCCGTCGACCATCCTCCGGCGAGCGGCCAGCAGCTCTCGCCCGGGGTGTTGTACGGGCCGAACGGGGTGAAAACGCTGCCTATCGTGCCGCCGTAGGTGATCTTGACGCCGACACCGGGCAGGTCGGTGATCGTCGGAAGGCCGAACCGCTCGACCGCCCCCGGTCCGCCTGCCAGGCCGAAGTTCCGGTTCAAACCGAACACGCTGACGATCTTCGTGTGATCGAAGCTCGCATCGTCGAACTCGATCTCGAAACCGTAGGCGGGCTTGCCGGTGTCGTTGACGACGTCGAAGTTTGCGAGGCTGCCGAACACGCTCGCCGAAGCCGGCCCGGCCGCGAGGCCGCACAGCGTTGCCACCGTCATGCTCATCCGGGCTTTCATCTGACCCCCCGTATTTTTTTCGCGTGCGCCGAACACGCGTGTTGCACTATATTGTTTCGCGGCGGGCCGGTCAACGCGGTGCCCGGCCGGCTGTGCGAGAATCGCGCCGGACCCCCGCGCAGGAGCAGGCCATGAGCAGTGCATTGCTGATCGTCGATATCCAGAACGACTATTTCCCCGGCGCTCCGATGGAGCTGGAGGGCGCGCCCGAAGCGGCCGCGGCGGCCGCGCGGCTCATCGAGCGCTGGCGCAGCCGCGATCGTGCGGTCGTACATGTCCGGCATGTATCGCTGCGGCCGGGCGCCGGCTTCTTCCTGCCTGCAACGCCGGGCGTGGAGATCCACGACTCGGTGCGGCCGCTCGCCACCGAAACGGTATTCGAAAAGCATTTTCCCAACGCGTTTCGCGACACCGGGCTGCTCGAACACCTTCGCGGCATCGGCGCGGGCGAACTGGTGATCGCGGGCATGATGACGCACCTGTGCATCGACGCGACGGTGCGTTCGGCGTTCGACCTCGGCTTTCGCTGCACGCTGGCGCACGATGCCTGCGCGACGCGCGCGCTCGCCTTCGGGGGCACCACGGTTGCGGCGCGCCAGGTGCATGCCGCCTTCGTCGCGGCGCTGCATGGGTCGTTCGCGCAGGCGCGCGCGAGCGGCGAGATCCTCGCTGCGCCCTGAGCGCGCCCGGCCGCGCAGGCCTCCGGCCGTCTCGCCGGACTCGATAAGCGGCGCGATGGCCGCGATCGAGCGGTGCGATGGCCGATCGCACGATTCGCCGATACCATAGTCGAAGCGAACACGGACCCGTGAGGGGCATACCATGACGAACCGGCCGGTCATTGCAATCGCCACCGCCGATCCGGCGCTCGAAGCGTGCGCGGCCGCCGAGCCGTACGCGCTGATGGTGCTCGGGGATTCGATGCAGCCGGAATTCGCCGAGGGCGAGATCATCGTCGTCGAGCCCGAGGGTGTGGCGCGCGATGGCGCCTACGTCGTGGCTTTTCACGAGGGCGAATACCTCTTCCGCCAGCTCGTCAGGCGAGACGGCCACTGGCTGCTGCATCCGCTCAGCGCTGCCTATGCCGATGCGCCGATCGCCGGTCTGGAGGCGGTCAAGGGGGTCGTGATCCAGAAGCAGCGCCCGGGCGCGAGGGGTTCGCGCAAGTCGTACGCACCGTGACAGGCTGATGACACCGGAGGTTCCCGCATGCCCTACTACCTGTTCAAGCTGATCCCCGATCAGCCGATGGAGAAACTCGCCGAGCACGCCGCATTCCGCGACGCTTCGGTTCAGGCCAAGGCGCTGCGCCGCGCCATCCCGGCGGGCGAGGGTGTTCGCATCAAGGTGATCTTCGCCGCCAGCGAGGACGAGGCGAGATTCGTGCTGAGCCAGCCGCGCACGCTGGAACCCATCACGGGCGACGAGTGGTAGCGCGCGCGGGCAGCCGCCGCATGGACGAGTCGGCCTTCCACGATGCGCGCCGCGCGGCGGTGAGGCATCCGTGCGCATTCGAGAAGGCGCTGCTCGCCGGCCATGGCGGCTGCCCGCGCGCCGCACGGCACGCGATCGCCGAGCGCGAGGCGCTGTCCTGTACGTCGCCATCGGCCGCGGCGCGTTGCGCGCGCTTCCACGAGCTGCTGCGCCGAAACGCCGGCTTCGCGCTCGGCCTGAAGTCCGTCGATGCTGCGCTGCCACATGCCAAGCACATGAAGCTGCAGTGCGGCGGGCTCGACGGGCTGCATGCCGCGCTGATGCGCGAGGGCCGAATCGATGACGTCGGCGACCTCGTCGAGGCGGCCTTCGTGCTGTACGGCGGGCTCGAAGCGCTGCCCTATTCGGAGATCATGCGCGCGGTGGCGGCCTTCCGGGTGCGCCGCGGACGCTGAGCGGGGATCGACATGCGCGACCTGCATCGGCTCATCGAAGCCGTCCAGCGCAACTGCGACATCGCGGACGCGCGCCATGCGCGCGACATGACGATGTGCGTCTACCTGCTGCAGATGCGCGAGTTCTACCGCTGGGAGCACGGCATCGCGCTCGCCGCTCCGATCGACCGCGCCGAGCTCGGGCGCTGGCTCGCCGCGCGCGAGAAGCACTGGGCGGCACTGGAGGACGCCGAGTATGCGCCGCTGCCGGTCGCCGACGGCGAGTTCGGCCCGTTCGAGGTGTTCGCGATCAATCGCGCACTGCTGCCGCATGGGCTGCTCTATGGCGGCGGCATCGGCCGTTTCGGCAAGCCGCATTTCTTCCTCGGCAGGCTCGCGAGGCGCGAGCGGCGCGACGCGCTGGAGCTGCGGGTGGCCGGCTGCGAATATGCACGGGACATGGGCGGCGTGACCGCCGCGTTGCAAGACGGCGTCATCGTGCTGCGCGAGGAAGTGCTCGCGCGCTGGCTGTGGGAGAAGTTCGAGCTGTGGGGCATGCGCCGCAGCGAAGGTGCGCTGGGCGCCGCGCTCGAGCACTACGGCTTCGCGAGCGATCCGCAGGCCGCGCTCGCGCGGATGACCGCGCAGGAAGGCGAGACGCTGGTGCTGCACGAGATGGGCGAAGCGCGAGCCGGCGACCTGCTCGGCACCGACTGGGACGACCTGCTCGCGTCGCTGTCGGACCGGCGCGCGGAGATCGTCGCGCGCGCCGTGAGGGACAACCTCGCCGATTGCCTGGTGACGCTGCCCGCGCTCGTGGAACGCGGCCCGCCGGCCTCGCTGCATTTCTTCTTCGCCAACTTCGAGGGCATGCGCGAGGCGCTGTTCCCGGAGTTGCGCGCGGCCTATCGCTGCTGGCGCGAGCGCGGCGACGCGCGAGCCGTGCTGCGCGCCGCGGCCGAGGGAGCATCGCGCTGGGGCGAAGTTGCCGCCGGGCTGCTCGAGCAGTTCCGGACGCACCCGCAAGAAGCCGGCGCCGCGCTCGCGCGACTCGCGCAGGACCGTCCCGGCGCGCAGCGCGCGAGTGCCGCCCTGCGGCCCGCAGAATGCGGCGCGCAGCCGCCGGCCGCCGCGCCGCTCAGAAACCCATCGCCTTAGGCAGCCACAGCACGAGGGCAGGGAACGCGGCCACCAGCAGCATCGCGACCAGCATCGCCAGCACCAGCCAGAACACCCAGCGCACGGTCGCTTCCATCGACACGCCGGCGATCCTCGCGGTCACCATCAGATTGACCGCCATCGGCGGCGTGAACTGGCCGATCGCGATGTTCATCGTCAGCAGCACGCCGAACCACACCGGATCCCAGCCGAAGGTCTTCGCGATCGGCATCAGGATGGGCAGGAACACGAGGAAGATCGAGATGCCGTCGAGCAGCATGCCCGCGACGAGGATCATCACCGTGATGACGGCGAGCATCGCGACCTCGTCGGACGTCAGGCCGATCAGCAGCCTCGCGAATGCGTCGAACGCGCCCAGCGTGTTGCCGGCGTGCGCGAACACGCTCGCCAGCGCGATGATGATCATCACCACCGCGGAGATTTCGGCGGATTCGACCAGCACGCGGTAGATCGCGCGCGCATCGAGCGAGCGGTAGATGACGACGCCGACGAACAGCCCGTAGAACACGGCGACCACCGCCGCCTCGGTCGGCGTGAAGTAGCCCGAGCGCAGCCCGCCGAGGATGATCGCGGGCGCGGCGAGCCCCCAGATCGCCTCGCGGAAGCTGCGCCACACCGGCACGCGCTCGTCGGCGGCCTGCGCGCCCCAGCCGTGGCGCACCGACAGGACCAGCACCGGCACCACCAGCGCGAGTCCGGCGAGCAGGCCCGGAAACAGGCCGCCGGCGAACAGTGCCGGCACCGACGCCTGCGGCACCAGCACGCTATAGACGATGAAGGCGATCGACGGCGGGATCAGGATCGCGGTCGAACCCGCGGCGGCGATCAGGCTCGCCGAAAAAGCCGGGGGATAACCCTGCTTCGCCATGCCGGGGATCATCACCATGGCGACCGCCGCGGCGTCCGCCGGCCCCGACCCCGAGATGCCGCCGAGCAGCATGCACACCAGGATCGCGACGACACCCTGCGCGCCGCGCCGGCTGCCGACCAGCGAAGAGGTGAATCGCACGATGCGCAGCGCCACTCCGGCGCGCTCGAAGACCATGCCGGCGAGGATGAACACGGGCAGCGCCAGCAGCGGATACTTGGCGATGCCGCCATAGACGTTGGTCGGCAGCGCCATGATGCCGAGATGCGCGGTGAGGATCACCAGCGCACCGGTCGCACCGAGTGCCACCGCGAGCGGCGCACCCAGCGCGAGCAGCGCCACGAAGCCGCCGAACAGCAGCAGGCCGCCCCCGAGCAGCATCAGCCGCGCCCCCGCCACAGCCGCACGATGCGCCCGAGCACGCGGGCCGCGACGGCCGCGCCGAGCACCGGCAGCCACATCGAATACAGCCACTGCGGCACGCCGATTCCGGGCGAGGTGGTCTCGAAGCGCACGTCGTCGGCCACCAGTCCCACGCCGAACCCGGCGATCGCCGCGAACAGCACGAACGTCACCGCCATGACCGCGAGCTCCGCGACGAACGCCCGCCGCGGCGACATCCGCTCGACGAAGAACGAGACCCGGATGTGGCTGTTGCGCACGACCGCCGCCGACGCGCCGACGAAGGCCAGCACCACCAGCAGGAATACCGAGAACTCCTCGGTGAAGGCGAACGACTCGTCGGTGAAGTACCGGACGACGACGTTGGCAAACGTGATCAGGCAGATCAGCGCCATCGCCGCCGCCGCGAGCGCCTCCTCGATCTTGACCGGGACGCGCGGCGTGGTTTCGGCGCCCTCGCGGCTCATGCCCGAGCGGGCCCTTCATCCATGCCGGACACCCGGGCGGATGCGCGATCGCCTCGCCGCGTCGCTCGCGGCGGTCGGCTCACCGGCCGTCGCGAGCCTGCCGTTGCCCGACCGAAGCCGCACACGGACCCTGAAGCGGCTACCCGATGATGGCGCGACGGTTCCGGCACGGCAAGACCGGGGCCGACCCGGCAAGCTCGCGCCCCGGTGCGATCGAAGCTCGCCGGATTCACCCCCACTCAGGGCTTCTTGCGCGAGGCGATCGACTGCTCCGCCTTCTTCACCAGATCGGCACCGATCGCCTTCGACCACTTGTCATAGACCTTGCGGGTCGCCTTGACGAACGCCGCGCGCTCCTGCGCGGACAGGCGCACGACATTGACGCCGAGGCCTTCCACCGTCTTGACCATGCTTTCGTCGGGCGCCACCAGTCCCGCGCGCGCGAGCCGGATGACCTCGCGTCCGGCCTCGACCGCTGCCTCGGCGACGATCTTGCGGTCGGCCGGCGTCCAGGCCTCCCAGACCTCCTTGTTCGCGACGAAGATCAGCGGATCGGCCACGTAGTGCCACAGCGTCACGTTCTTCTGGCCGACCGTGTGCAGCTTCGCCGCCGTGAAGATCGTCAGCGGGTTCTCCTGGCCATCGACGGCGCCCGAGGCGAGCGCGGGCTGCGCATCTGCCCAGCTCATCTGCGTGGGGTTCGCGCCCAGCGCGGTGAAGGTCTCGTTGTAGATCGGCGAGCCGACCACGCGGAACTTGAGCCCCTTCATGTCGGCCGGCGTGCGGATCGGATGCTTGGAGTTGGTCACCTCGCGGAAGCCGTTCTCGCCCCACGCGAGCGGCACCACGCCGTTTTTCTCGATGATCCTGAACATCTGCCTGCCGACCTCGCCTTGCGTCAGCGCGTCGATCGCGGCGTAGTCGGGCATCAGGAACGGCAGCGAGAAGAGGTTCAGTTCCTTGATCTGCGGCGACCAGTTGATCGTCGATCCGATCGCCAGATCGATGACGCCCTGGCGGATCGCCGTGAATTCGCGCGTCTGATCGCCCGCGACCAGCGACACGCCCGGATACATCTTGATGTTGATGCGCCCGGCCGTGCGCTCGCGCACGAGCTTGGCCCACAGCTCGCCGCCCTTGCCCCACGGGAACGCCGTGCCCACCACCGTCGAGAGCCGGTACTCCGGCTGGTACTTCTGTGCCGCGGCCGGAGCGGCCATCACGAGCGCGGTGGCCGCGACGGCGGTTGCGAGAGCGAACGAGACGAACGACTTGCGCATGGACATCCTCCTCTGGTCAATCGTTTGCCGCAGCGATCCGCCTGCGGCCGCGTCCTTCCATCCATTCCAGCAGCGCATCCAGGATGCGCTGCGAGCCGATGCGCGCCTCGGCCTCGAGCGAAGCGGCATATCCCACCGGGATTCTCGGCGCCCCGAGCCGCCTGACCGGAATCGCGAGCTGCTCGGCCACCGTGGCAGCGATCTCGGCGCCGAAACCGCCGGCCTGCACCGCCTCGTGCACGACCATCAGCCGGCCGGTCTTCGCGCAGGAGGCGAGCACCGTTTCGCGGTCCCACGGCCACAGCGTGCGCAGGTCGATCACCTCCACCGACAGGCCGGAGTGCTGCGCGGCCTGCGCCGCATCGAGCGCGGCATGCACCGTCTTCGACCACGACACCAGCGTGACATCCTCGCCCGGCCGCAGCACGCCGGCCTGTCCGATCGGCACGCGATGGCCCTGCGGCACCTCGCCCGTCAGGCTCCACAGCTCCTTGTGCTCGTGATGGACGACCGGATCGTCGCATGCGATCGCCGCATGCAGCAGCGCGTAGTTGTCCGCCGGGCTGGCGGGCGCGATCACCACCAGTCCGGGGATGTGCGCGAACCAGGATTCGAGCGACTGCGAGTGCTGTGCCGCCGACGCGCTCCACATTCCGGCGGGCAGCCGCGCGACCAGCGGCACCCGGCCCTGGCCGCCGAACATGTAGCGGTTCTTCGCGGCCTGATTGACGAGCTCGTCCATCGCGCACAGCGCGAAATCCGTTACGCGCATCTCGACGACCGGCCGCAGTCCCACGAGCGCCATGCCGACCGCCGCACCCAGGATGGCCGCCTCCGAGATCGGCGTGTCGATCACGCGGCGCGCGCCGAACCGCTGCGCCAGTCCGGCGTACTGGCCGAACACGCCGCCGCGGCCCAGATCCTCGCCGAGCGCGACGACGCGTTCATCACCTTCCATCGCCTCGGCCAGCGCGCCGCACGCGGCCTGCGCATAAGTCATCAGCGCCATCGTCCCGCCCCGCAATCCTGCACATCGGCATACGCCGCCTCGGGCGGCGGCGCACTCGAGGCGCGCGCCGCTTCGAGTGCACGCGCGATCTCGGCCTGCGCCTGGGCGCGGATCGCTCCCAGCTCCTCGCCGCCGATGCCGAATGCATCGAGCCTGCGTTCGGCGAGTCGCAACGGATCGAGCTCGATCGCGCGATCGAGCTCGGCACGGCTGCGATAGGCGGCGGGATCCACCGACACGTGCCCCTTGAGCCGGTAGGTGACCGCATGCAGGAACTGCGGCCCGCCGCCCGCGCGCACCCGCGCGAGCAGCCGCCCCGCCACCGCATCGACGGCGGCCACGTCGTTGCCGTCGACGCACTCGGCGGGCACGCCGATCGAACGCGCGCGCGCCGCGGCGCCCTCTCCGCCGGTCATCGCCGCCGTCGCGGTGGTGGCCGAATAGCGGTTGTCCTCGCACACGAACAGCAGCGGCAGGTCGAAGATGCGCGCCCAGTTCAGGCCTTCGAGAAACGGCCCGCGGTTGACCGCGCCGTCGCCGAAGAAACAGGCGACCACCGCATCGCCGCCGCGAATGCGGATCGCATGGGCCGCGCCGGCCGCGATCGGGATGCCGGCCGCCACGACGCCGTTCGCGCCGAGCATTCCGACGGAGAAGTCCGCGATGTGCATCGAACCGCCCTTGCCGCCGTTGGTCCCGTTCGCGCGCCCGAACAGCTCACACATCATCGCGCACGGATCCGCGCCCTTCGCGATCGCATGGCCATGCCCGCGATGGGTGGAGGTGAGATAGTCGGCGCGCGACAGGTTGGCGCACACCCCGGCCGGCACCGCCTCCTGTCCGGTCGACAGGTGCAGCGGACCGCGCACCTGCGCGGCGTGCGCATCGAGCGCGGCGCCGAAGGCCGCCACCCCGCCGCGGCTCGCGACCTCGGCGGCGTCCTCGAATGCGCGGATGCGCACCATCGTCCGGTACAGCGCCATCAGGCGCCGGGCGGAAATGCCTGCGGAATCCTCCGGGATGCTCATGGCGTCGGAATCT
>JBBIUI010000073.1:0-11663 GCA_037440385.1 Rhodocyclales bacterium
CCGGGTGCAGCGCGCGACGAGTCCGAGCAGGTCTTCCTCCCGGTAAGGCTTGCCGAGGAAGTGCTCGACGCCGATCTCGCGCGCGAGCGCGCGGTGCTTGTCCGCCGAGCGCGAGCTGACGAAGATGATGGGCACGGCCGCGAGCCGGCTCGTCGAGCGCATGTTGCGCGCGAGGTCGAACCCGTCCATGCGCGGCATCTCGATGTCCGCGATCATGACATCGGGGACTTCCTCGACCATCTGCTGGAGTGCATCGACGCCATCCTTGGCCACGAGCACCCGGTAGCCTTCGCGCTCGAGCAGCCTGCCGGTGATCTTGCGCACGGTCACCGAGTCGTCGACGACCATCACCGCGGTGCGCGCGTCGCGCGCCGCACGCGGCGAGCGCCCGGGTTCGCGCGCGGCGGCTCCGGTCGCTGCGCGCTCGTACAGCGCCACCGGATTGGCGATCAGCACGATCTCGCCATCACCGAGCACCGTCGCGCCGGTGATGCCGATGATGCGCGACAGTTGCGGCGCGGTCTTCTTGATGACGATTTCCTGGTTTCCGCGCAGCGAGTCGACCTCGACCGCCGCGCGCTGTTCCCCGGCACGCGCCAGCAACAACCAGTGATAGCGCCGGTCCGGCGCCGGCGTGTCGTAATCGCCGAGCAGCCTGGCGAAGTAGCGGAACGGGTAGGTGTGCCCGAGCCATTCCACGGCGCCTTGCGCGCGTACGCGATCGAGCGCGTCGGTCTTCAATTCGAGCACCTGCTCGACCATCGAGGACGGAATCGCGATCGTCCGCTCCCCGACGCGCGCCAGCACCGCCTGCAGCACGGCGAGTGTCATCGGCAGATGGATCCGGAAACGGGTACCCGAGCCAGGCTCCGATGCGACCTCGATGCGCCCGCCCAGGCACTGGACGGCATCGCGCACGACGTCCATGCCCACGCCCCGGCCGGACACCGAGGAGACCTGCACTGCCGTGCTGAAGCCGGGCAGGAAGATCATCTGCGAGAGCGCGTCGCGACCGGCGACGGCTCCCTCCGGAAGCAGGCCGGCTTCGATCGCACGCGCGCGGATGCGTTCGTAGTCGAGGCCGACCCCATCGTCGCCGACGTCGATCATCAACTCGTTTCCGGCCTGGCTCACCGCGATCTCGATCGTGCCGATCTCCGGCTTGCCCGCGGCCTTGCGCCGGCTCGCGTCCTCGATGCCGTGGCTGACGGCGTTGCGCAGCAGATGCTCGAACGGGCCGACCATGCGCTCCAGTACGCCGCGATCCAGTTCGAGCTGGCCGCCGCGCATGTCCAGGCTGGTCCGCTTGCCCAGTTCCTTCGCGGTCTGGCGCACGATGCGGTGCAGCCGGTCTCCGATCGAGCCGAACGGCACCATGCGCACGCTCATCAGTGCCTGCTGCAGATCGCGATTCAGGCGGCCCTGCGAATTGAGCGCGCTCTCGGCACCGTCGAGGTTGCGCAGCAGGTTCTGCTGGACGGTGGCCACGTCATTGACGCTCTCGGCGATCATCCGGGTCAGTTCCTGCACGCGCGTGTAGCGGTCCATCTCGAGCGGATCGAACTGCTCGCGGCGTGCCTCGGCCTCCTCGAAGCGCGCCTGCATCTGCGACTCGGTCTGGATCTCGAGTTCGCGCAACTGGCCGCGCAGCCGGATCACGTTGTCGGTCAGGTCGCGCAGCGAAGCGCGCAGGTTGCGCAACTCGCCGTCGATGCGCAGCCGGGCGATGCCGATCTCGCCAGCGTCGTTGACGAACCGATCGACCAGGTCCGCGCGCATGCGCAACAGATGGGCGCCTTCGGCCTCGGGCGCGGCAACCGGTAGCGCCGGTGCGCGCGGCATCGCTTCGAGATCCTGCACCGGCTCCGGGACAAGCACCGATTCGGGCACGCCGCGCAGCCGATCGACCAGCAGCGCACAACGATCGAGCGAATTGTCGAGATCCTCCATGCGCTCGGCGGTCTGCGTTCCCGCCGCGATGGTGTCGGCCACGCGCGTTTCGATCGCATGCAGCAGTTCGCCCAGCCCCATCGCGCCGGCCATGCGCGCACTGCCCTTGAAGGTGTGCAGCAGCCGCTTGAGCGCATTGCCCGCCGCACTGTCGGTACCCGCGGCGCGCCAGGCACGCAACTGGACATTGATGTCGCGCATCAGGTCGTCGGCTTCTTCCAGGAATACCGGCAGCAGCGTCGAATCGACGTCGTCGGCGAGCCGCAACTGGCGTCGATCGACCGCGCCCTGCGGCAGCCGAACCGGCGCAGCGGCCGCGCCGGGCGGCGCTGCCGCCCCGGCACCCGCCCCGGCACCCGCCTCGGGAAGCACGGCCGGCAGCTCGGCGGCGACTTCCGCGGGTTGGGCTTCGCCGGCGCCTTCCTGCGGGGCGAGCCGTTGCAGCGCGACGACGAGGTCCGCGGCCGCAGCCGGTTCGCGCGCCTCGGCCACCGCAGCGATCATCGCTTCGAGCGCCGCCGCCGCGTCGTTGAGCAGTTGCGACTGCTCGGCGCTCGCGGGCGCGCCGGCCTGCGCGAGGTGCGCCATCGCGTGCTCGAGCGCCCGCGCGAGGTCATGCACGGCCGGCAGGCCGACCGTCGCCGAGACGCCCGCAAGCGTGTGTGCGGCACGCACCGTCTGGCCCGCTGGCAGCACCGCCGGATTCAGATGCAGCCTGGCCAGTTCCCGGCGCAGCGTGCCCACATGGGAGCGCGCCTCGCCCACGTACATGTCATAGATCTTGCGCGACAGCACCGCGGTGCCGATGTGCACCTCGGGCGGGGCCGGCTCGACACCCGCGTGCTCCGCGGCCGGTTGCGCCTCGCCCGCTTGCGCGATGGGCTCGGCCCGGATCGGGGCGGCCGGCGCGGCGGGAACCGCCTCGACGGGCTCCATCCGCGCCAGCAGCGCCTCGCAGTCGCGAACGAGCTCGCCCGCGTCGCGATCCGGGCTGCCCCCCGCGGCGAGCTGCGAAACCCATGCCGCGAACACACCGTGGGCTTGCTCGATGAGCCGGTGCAGCGCGTCGCCGGCATCCTGCTCGAGTTGCAGCCAGCGGTTCATGACCTGCTCGACCGCCCACGCTGCCGCTCCCAGTCCCTTGAGGCCGACCATGCGGCCGCTGCCCTTGAGCGTATGAAAGCCGCGCCGGATCGTCGCGAGGACTTCCTGGTCGTGCGGCTGTGCGCGCGAACGCTCGAGACTCATGGCGATGGATGCGAGCACCTCGCCCGCCTCCTCGATGAAGATGCCGAGCAGTTCTGCGTCGATCTCCTCCTGCGTCGCCGGCGCTTCGGCCGGCTCCCCGGATGGCATCGCCGGCGCGGGGACGATCTCCTGGGCGGCCTCGCGGATGCGCTCGGCCGCCTGGGCCTCGGGCGCCCCGGCGAGCTCCGCCAGCGCCTGCTTCGCCTGCCGTTCGAGCTCCGCGTTGTCGAGCAGGCTCGCGTTCTCGCGTATCGTTTCGAGATTCGAACGGATCTGCTCGCGCAGTCTCTCGTCGCCCGGGGCCGCACCCAGCGCCTCGACCAGTGCCTGCGTCTCGCCCTTGTTCCGTTCGAGTTCCTGCTCTACGGTGCGGTCGCGCGCCGGCTCTGCGGGCGCCGGCCGGGCGCGCCCGGGATGCAGGATGTCCTCGAGATCCGCCGGACCGTGCTGGAGCCGGTCGACGAACAAGCCGAGCGCGGACAGCTTGTGTGCGAGATCCTCGAACAGACCCGGCTGCACCTGCTGCTCGCCTGCGGACAGCCCGCCGATGCGCGCGGCGCAATCGCGCAGCAGCGCGCGCGCATCCTCCTGGCCGAGCATCGCCAGCGCGCCGTCGACCTCCCGGATCGGCCGGCCGAGTGCCGCGAGCTCGCTTGCCCGCGCCGGATCGCGGAAGTAGCCGTCGAGCGTCTGTTCGATGACGGCGAGGCTGTTGAGCGTCTCGCGCACCACCTGGCTCATCAGCAGTTTTTCCTGCGCGCGGCGCGACATCTCGCCGAGCAGCGGCTGCTCGAGCGGCGCGAGCGGTTCGCCGCGCCTCAGGCACGCCAGTCGCCGCGCCATCAGCTCGGCCTGTTGCGCGAGTTCCGGATCGATCTGCTCGTCGGAATTGCTGGCGTTCTCGACGAGCAGCACGGCGGTGGCCACTTCCATCGCCACGCTGTCGTCATGCCGCAGCGGATCCTTGCGCAGCCATTGCGCGGTTTCCGCGAGGCCCGCGCACAGCCGCTCCAGCTCCGGCTGCCCGATTCCCCGTGCGCGCTCCGCGAGCGCATGCGCCGACTCGGCGAACTGCGGCAGCCCGACCGCGGCGCCGGCACAGAAGCGGTTCCATGCCTCCTTGGCGCCGCGCACCGGTTCGTACAGGGAGCGCAGCGCTACGCGCAGCGGCGTGACCCCCGGTTCGGCGAGCTGTTCCGGCACCAGTTCGTCGAGCCGGTAGGCGCAGCGGATCGCCCGCAACCTGTCGGTCGCGGCCGGCGCCACCGCCACGTAGTACAGCGCGTCGCGCAGCAGCCGCTCCGCGACGCTGGGCGTGCCCATCGCGAAACGGCGCAACTGCATTCCGATCCGTCCCCACAGGCGTCTGAGCGCCAGATCGGCCCGCACCCGACCGGTGCCCAGTGCGTCGACCACGCCCAGTGCCGCGCACCAGAACGCCCGCACGCCCGGCGTGTCGGCCAGCGCCTCGGGAACGGCGAGCGCGGCGGCCATGTCGGCAAGCCCGGCGCCCCGGCGGCCGGACGCTCGCAGCCAGGCGAGAAAGCCGCGCTCGAAGCGGCCACGCGCAGCCCTCAGGTGCTCGCTCCGGTCGGCCGCCGGAATCCGGACCGCCGGCGGAAAATCGGGCGCGGGCAGGTTGAGATCCGGATAGAACAGGTCGCCCGGATTCGCGCCCTGCACGCCGCGCTGGGCCTGGAGCTTCTGATAGATCGGCCACAGCCGCAGCGGCTGGTCGGGCGCCTCGGCCGCCAGGTCCTCGAGGTACTGGCGGATCACCGCCAGGGCGTTGTGCACCAGGTCGAGCGTCGTCAGCGAGACGGCGACGTTGCCCTTCTGCAATTCGGCCAGCAGCAGTTCGAGCGATTCGGCGAAACGCGCGAGCCCGTCGAGCTCGACCATCGCGAGCGCGCCCACCGCCTGGTGCAGATGAGTCTGCGCGAAGCGCAGATGGGAGACCTCGTCGGGCGCGTCGACGTACTGGCCGAACGCCTCGGCCGCGCGCTGGAGCGCCTGGTCGATCTCACCCTTGACCCAGGTCAGCGATCCGAGATCCGGTCTGGTCACGCCGCTCACGGAATCAACCCCGGATCAGACCTTGAACCCCGACACCGATCCCTTGAGCTCGATCGCCGCCTCGGCGAGCTGGCCGATCGACTGCGCGACCTGCTGGGTGCCGACCGTCGTCTGGCGGGTGATGTCCCGAATGCTGTCCATCGTGTCGGACACCCGCGTCGCGGTGCCGGCCTCGCGCTCGGTCTGGCTCGAAATGCCATCGATCAGCGTGGCGAGATTTTCGGTGACTGCCGAAATTTCGCCGAGCGCCTGGCCCGCCGCATCCGAGCGCTTGGCGCCCTCGACCACGCCGCGCGTGCTGCGCTCCATCGCCGCGACCGCGTCCTGCGTGTCGGTCTGGATCGTGCGCACGATCGCCGCGATCTGCTTGGTGGCCTCGCCCGAGCGCTCCGCCAGCCGCTGGACCTCCTCGGCCACCACCGTGAAGCCGCGCCCCGCCTCGCCCGCGGAAGCCGCCTGGATCGCCGCGTTCAGCGCGAGCACGTTGGTCTGCTCGGTGATGTCCGAGATCAGCTCGACGATCTCGCCGATTTCCTGCGACGATTCGCCGAGCCGCTTGATGCGTTTCGAGGTTTCCTGGATCTGTTCGCGGATCTCGTTCATCCCGCGGATCGAATCCTGCACGGCGTCGGTTCCCTTGCGCGCGGCTTCGAGCGAATCGCGCGCCACACGGGCGGAGCGCGAAGCGCTGCCGCTCACCTCGTTCATCGACTGCGCACTGGCCAGCACGCTGCGGGAAGCCTCCTCGATTTCCTGCGACTGGCGCTCGGCGGCCGCGAGCAGGTCGGCCGAGATCTGCTGTGCGGACTCGGCGGCGCTCGCCACGCGCCCGGCCGTGTCGTTGATGCGCTTGACCAGCACCGAGAGTTCCTCG
This sequence comes from Rhodocyclales bacterium, assembly GCA_037440385.1. Lineage (GTDB taxonomy): Bacteria > Pseudomonadota > Gammaproteobacteria > Burkholderiales > Rhodocyclaceae > CG2-30-68-42. The sequence goes on from JBBIUI010000073.1 coordinate 6,149, forward strand.
ATCGTGTAATTGACGGAATCGGCGATCGCACCGGTGATGTCTTCGGTGACCGTCGCACGCACGGTCAGGTCGCCGTCGGCCAGGTCTCCCATTTCGTTCATCAGCCGCAGGATGGCCTGCTGCGCCGCTTCCTTGTCGGCGTCTGCCTGCTTGCGTTCGCGCTGCGTCTCGGTGCGCAGCGCGAACGTTTCGTGCCGGTAAAACCGGACCAGCAACGCCATCGCGATGATCGCGGCCAGCTCGGCCAGCGCGATCACCAGTTTCATCGGGTCGCGGTCCGACGAAAACTCGGCGGCCTCGAACAGGATCAGCCCTGCGGCGACGACCAGCGCGACGATGAAGGCGATTCCCATCAGGCGCTGCCTGCGATCGGCGAGCGCAGATCCCGCGGTGCCCGGCGCGGTACCGGCGCGAGCCTGCGCCGGCGCGCTGCCTGCCCCAAGACCCGCGGGCGCGGGCAGGCCGAACTGGTTCGATGCCATGGTTGTTCCCCTCGAATTCACACGCCGCCTACGCGGCGACGTCCAGAAAGTGCGGATGCGCGAGCAGCGCGCTGAACGAAAGCTTCTTCCACACCCGACCGCCGTGATCGACGAGTTCACCTCCCACCCAGGCGCGCTCGTCCGGCTGTCCGCCGGCTTCGTCGAACGCTTCCGGATTGCGCAGGCCGAGCGAGCGGCTCACCAGCAGCGCGCAGTTCACCCCGTAGCGGGCGTTGGGCAGCAGCAATCTTGCCTCGCCCGTCAATGCCGTCGGCGCACCGCCCTGGAAGGCCGCGAAATCGACGACGAGATACAGGCTGCCGCGGATGTTGACGAGCCCGCGCAGCCACGGCTTGGCGAGCGGCACCGTACTGACCGGCGGCACCGGCGCGATCTCGCCCGCGTCGGCGAGCTCCGTCAGCCAGAACTCGTCGGCGACCTGCACGCCGAGCAGCCCGTGCGGCGCCACGCCGCTGCGGGCTTCGGCCAGGCGTGCGACCAGGGTCTCCTGGAACTGTCTCAGGCTGATGCGCTGCGCCATGTCGTCGCGGTCTCAGAAGCCGTGAATCGTTCGGCTGCGCGGGCCGCCGGCGTCGTTGCGCGGTGCCCGGGCCTCGTCCATCCGCTCGACGGGTCTCGGCCCTGCGCCGGGTGCGCCCAGGCAACGGCCCGCTCGGGAGGGAATCTTCATCGCTTCTCAGCCCAGCGCACCGATTCTCTGGAGCAACGCGTCGTGGTCGAGCGGTTTGGTCAGGTAGTCGAGCGCGCCCTGCCGCATGCCCCAGATCCGGTCGGTCTGCTGATCCTTGCTCGTGCACATGATCACCGGAATATCGCGGGTCACCTCGTCGCGCGTGATCGTGCGCGTCGCCTGATAGCCGTTGATGCCGGGCATGATGACGTCCATCAGGATCAGGTCGGGATGCTCGCTCTTCGCACGCTCGATCGCCTGCTCGCCGCTGCGCGCGGTGATCACCTCGTAGCCGTTCTTCGTCAGAACGTCGTTGAGAACTTCGAGCTCGGTCGGGGAGTCATCGACGACCAGGATCTTGCGGATCGGCATCGGCGTGTCCTATGCGGCGGCGCGCCGGGCGGAATGCGCGGCGACCGCCCGGATCAGACTGTCCTTGGTGAAAGGCTTGGTCAGGTATTCGTCGGAGCCCACCATGCGCCCGCGTGCCCGGTCGAACAGGCCATCCTTGCTGGAAAGCATGATGACCGGGGTCGAGCTGAACCGCCGGTTCTTCTTGATCAGCGCGCAGGCCTGGTAGCCATCGAGGCGCGGCATCATGATGTCGACGAAAATGACATCGGGATTACTGTCGGAGATCTTGGACAGCGCATCGAAACCGTCCTCGGCCAGCAGCACGTCGCAGCCCGCCTGCGACAGGAAGATTTCGGCGCTGCGGCGGATGGTGTTGCTGTCGTCGATCACCATCACCTTGACGCCATTGAGATTCGCCGCTTCTCCCACCTTTGCCTCCACTGCGCGCCTCCAGCTCCGCCGGCTCGCGCCAAATCGCGTTTACGGGGGGTACGTGCTTACGTGATTACTATACCGCATCACGCGCTGCGCGATGACGCGGGGGACGAAAGGCTTTTACGGACGCACGCGAGCGCACTTTAGGTCGGCACGCCGGCACCGGCGTGCGGCAGGCCGGCGGCAGGACGCTCGCGGCGGCACTCACTCTTCGACCGGTTCGAAGTCCTCCTTGCGGGCGCCGCATTCGGGGCAGGTCCAGTTCGGCGGCACGTCCTCCCAGCGGGTGCCGGGCGCAATGCCGTCCTCCGGGGCACCCCTTGCCTCGTCATACACGTAGCCGCAGATCATGCACAGGTAGGTCTTGTACGGCGCGTTCTCGGCAGTCATCGCGACGGGATTCGGATAAAATCGGTGCGAATGTTACCCGAATTGACGCACCGTCCCGCCGGCCTGGTTGCGATCACGCCCGACGCGCTTGCGCCGGATGCGGCGGCCGCCCTCGTCGCGCAGGCGATCCTCGGCGGCGCGCGCATGATCCAGTACCGCGACAAGTGCGCCACGCCGGCGGCGCGCGAAGAGGTGGCGCGCACGCTGCTCGCGGTGTGCCGCGCGCGCGGCTGTCCGCTCGTGATCAACGACGACGTCGATCTCGCGGCACGCATCGGCGCGGCAGGCGTGCATCTCGGTCGGGATGACGCGGGCATCGCGCGGGCGCGCCGCACGCTGGGCCCGCGCGCGCTCATCGGCGCCTCCTGCTACGACGAGATCGAGCGCGCGATCGCGGCCGCGCGCGAAGGCGCATCCTACGTGGCCTTCGGCGCCTTCTTCCCGTCCGCGACCAAGCCCGCGGCGGTGCGCGCCCGCATCGGGCTGCTGCGCGAGGCGCGCGCACGGGTCGCCATTCCGGTCGCGGCGATCGGCGGCATCACCGTGGAGAACGCGCCGGAACTGCTGCGCGAGGGCGCGGACCTGCTCGCGGTCTCGGGCGACCTGTTCCGGGCAGCCGACGTCCGCGCGCGGGCCGCGGCCTATCGCCGCCTGTTCGGGACGCTGACGGAACCCTGCCATGAATCGTAACGAAGAACTGTTCGAACGCGCCCGGGCCTCGATCCCCGGCGGCGTCAACTCGCCGGTGCGCGCGTTCCGCTCGGTCGGCGGCGCGCCCCCGTTCATCACGCGCGGCGAAGGCGCGTTTCTGACCGACGCGGACGGCAGGCGCTATCTCGACTATGTGTGCTCGTGGGGGCCGCTGATCCTCGGGCATGCGCATCCCGACGTGGTTCGCGCGGTGTGCGACGCGGCCGCGCGCGGCCTGTCTTTCGGCGCGCCGACCGAAGGTGAGATCGAGCTGGCCGAAGAGGTCGGGCGGCTGCTGCCCGGCATCGAGATGCTGCGGCTGACCAGTTCCGGCACCGAGGCCACGATGAGCGCGATCCGGCTGGCCCGCGGCTACACCGGGCGCGATGCCATCGTCAAGTTCGAGGGTTGCTATCACGGGCACGCCGACAGCCTGCTGGTGAAGGCCGGCTCCGGCGCGCTGACCTTCGGCAACCCGTCCTCGGCCGGCATACCGGAGGACTTCACGCGGCACACCCTCGTGCTCGATTACAACGACGCCGGCGCGGTGGAGGAAGCCTTCGCGCGCGCGGGCGACGAGATCGCCGCCGTGATCGTCGAGCCGGTCGCCGGCAACATGAACCTCGTCGCCCCGCAGCCCGGTTTCCTCGAGGCGCTGCGCCGGTTGTGCACGCACCACGGCGCGCTGCTGATCTTCGACGAGGTCATGACCGGATTTCGCGTCGGCCTTCACGGCGCGCAGGGCCTGTTCGGCATCTCCCCCGATCTGACCACGCTGGGCAAGGTGATCGGCGGCGGCATGCCGGTCGGCGCGCTCGGCGGGCGGCGCGGGATCATGGAGAAGCTCGCGCCGCTCGGGCCCGTGTATCAGGCCGGCACGCTCTCGGGCAACCCGGTCGCCGTCGCGGCGGGGCGGGCGACGCTGCGCGCGATCCAGGCGCCGGGTTTTCACGAGCGGCTCGCACGGCGCACGCGCGCGCTGTGCGAGGGGCTGATCGAGGCCGCGCGCGCGCACGGCATCGCCTTCAGCGCGCAGTCGGTCGGCGGCATGTTCGGCCTGTATTTCCGCGAGACGCCGCCGCGCACTTATGCGGAAGTCATGCAGTCCGACGTGCGGCGCTTCAACGGCTTCTTCCACGCGATGCTCGCACGCGGCCACTATTTCGCGCCTTCCGCCTACGAGGCCGGCTTCGTGTCCGCCGCCCACGGCGAGGCCGACATCGCCTCGACCGTCGCCGCCGCACACGAGGCGTTCGCACAACTCGCGGCGCGCTGAGCCCATGCACGCGCCGGCCGGCACGGACGGGTTCGACGCATTCGATGCGCTCTACGGCGGGCCGCTCGCCGGCGTCGTGACGTGGGAGCAGCTCTCGGCGCTGTGGGCGCGCATCGACCCGGATGCCGGCTGGTACCTCTACGCACTGGGCGAAGCGCCGCCCGTGCAGCCTGCGAACGACGAAGCGGTACGCAGGTTCATCGACGAGATCGACGCACTGCTGCGGCGCGAGCATCGCGAAGCGTACTGCGGCATCGTCTACGCGGACGATCTCGCCGGCCCGCGACTGATCAAGATCTACGACCCGAACCATCTGGGCCTGTCCTGCGGATCGAGCAAGAACCCCCCGCTGCCCGGATGGATCATGAGCCGCGCGGCACCGCGCCGCATCCAGCCCAACGGCGCGACCCCGGCCGGACGCAGGCGCTGGTGGCAGGCGCCGTTCGCGGCGGCGCCGAAAAGCTGATCGGCAAAGCACCGGGGCAGGCCCAGGGTACGCACGAGGGCCTGACGCCGTTGTCGCGGCGCGCCATCCCGGCCTGCCTGCTCCTCACTCGAACGGCCGGTCGCGGGGTGGTGGGGTGGTGGCATGGGTGGCATGCACTCGCCAAACGACGCAGGATCGGTTTTCGAACCCTGGTTGAATCGCCACCCAGGCAGCGCGAAGACTCGCAAGCCGCAGAGAAACGTGGCCGATGGTGCCCGAAAAGAGGTGGCCGACCGGAGGGACCGAACCGTTACGGGAGATCCTGAAGATCGGATTCGATCGAGCAGATCAAGGGGGAACGCCGGAAGGCCGACACGGGCCGCGGCAGATCGACCGCTGCGGGGACGGGGTCAGGCCTTTACGTCGTGGCACGAGGTAAAGTCCTGACGCTGTCTCGTTTCGAGCCGGCCCGCGTCAACACGGCTCCCATGCGAGAAACGCGTCCCACACGACCTCGCCCGGGCGCACCGCGACGCCTCCTGCGGTATGCGCGTTCTCGCCTGCGCGATCGATGCGCACGGCGAGTCGATGCTCGTCGAAATCGGCCACCGTTCCGCTGATCCGGTCGCGTGCGACGAGCCCGAGCGGTGCGTCCTGGCATACGCGCAGCCCCGGTACCGACAGCGCCGCGCGCGCCGCGGCGCCCGCCTGCGCGCGCAGCCTCATCATCGGCGTCGGCGGCCCCGTCATGACGTCGTCCTTCCACGGAC
>JBBIUI010000074.1:0-11650 GCA_037440385.1 Rhodocyclales bacterium
GGCGCCTTCCGGCAGCTCGGGCAGACTCATCAGTCCGCCCCACAGCCCCGCGTACGGTCGCTTGTCCAACAGCACCTGGCCGCGCGCGAGGACGACGAGCGCGGTCACCCGTCTTTCGCGAAGGCGGCGAGCCGGGCGAGGCGAGGGCAGCTCGGCCGTGCGTGCCTGACGCCTCGCAACGCATTCCGACCGCACCGGACAGCGATCGCAGGCCGGGCGCGCCCGCGTGCATACGGTGGCGCCCAGATCCATCAGCGCCTGCGTGTAGCGCGCGACGCCGCGCGCGGGCACGAGCCGTTCGGCCAGGGCCCAGAGCCTGCGCTCGACCTCGCGCTCGGCGGGACATCCGTCGATCCCGAAGGCGCGGCACAGCACGCGCCGGACGTTGCCGTCCAGGATCGCGCCTCGCGTGCCGAATGCGAACGCGGCGATCGCCGCTGCACTGGAGCGCCCGATCCCCGGCAGCGCGGCGATGCCGTCGGCATGCCGCGGGAACGCGCCGCCGTGCTCCGCGACGATGCGCCGGGCGGCGGCATGCAGGTTGCGCGCCCGCGCGTAATAGCCCAACCCGCTCCACAGTCCCAGCACCTCGTCGATGGGGCCGGCGGCGAGCGCATCGAGATCCGGGAAGCGCTCGAGGAAGCGCCGGTAATAGGGGATCACCGTCTCGACGCGGGTCTGCTGGAGCATGATCTCGGCCAGCCAGATCCGGTAAGGATCGCGCGTGTGCTGCCAGGGCAGGTCGTGGCGCCCGTGTCGCGCCTGCCAGCGCACCAGCCGCGCGGCGAACCCATCCATCAGACAGGCTCCCGGCGTACCGATGCCAGCGCAATGGGCGTGCAGGAACCAGCGGGTACCATGGCGTCGCGTGCCGCTATACTGCGCGCGAACGCACGAACACGGGGAGGCGGGACGTGGCGCAATTCGATGGGGCATCGGGCATGCGGCTGCCCGAGCAGGGCATGGTGGTGCTGACCCATGCGATCTACGCGCTGCATGCGCTGACCGTGATCAGCGGTGTGATGACTCCGGCATTCATCGTCACGGCGTTCCTGACCGGCTGGCCATCGATCGTCGCGGTGATCCTGAATTACCTCAAGAGCGGCGAGGCGCGCGGCACCTACCTCGAGTCGCACTTCCGCTGGCAGATCCGCACCTTCTGGTTCGCGCTGCTGTGGGTCGCCGTCGCCGGCCTGCTGGCGGTGACCGTGCTCGGGATACCGCTCGCCTTCGCGATCGCCGGCCTGTCCGGCCTGTGGGTTCTGTACCGCGTCACCCGCGGTTGGGTGCGGCTCGCAGCCGGTCAGCCGGCGCCCATCGCGCCGCGCACCGGCGTTCAGTGACCGGAGCGTCCGATGCGTTCGGACAGTGCGTGGCCGGCGAGCCGGAGGAACTGCATCTGCTTCTCGAAGGCGCTGCACCCCGCACACATCAGCAAATGGAAACGGATGCGCATGCGCTCGTTGAACGAAAGCTCCCGATCGAGCCCCTCGGAAATCATGCCGGTGATCTTCTTGCAAGAGTCCATGCGGAATTTGTTCGAATGCGCCGCCGAAATCTTACACCGTCGCACGGCTGCGCGGCGAGCCGGCAGGCTGCGCCAGCGCGCGGCGCAGGCTGCGTACCCGCGCCTCGACCGAAACGGCCAGCCTTCCGGTGACCTCGAGCGCGCGATCCTCCAGGGGATCCGAGCCGGGATGCTCCGCCGCCCACGCGGCGATCACCCGGTCACGCTGCCGCAGCAGTGCCTCGATCTCGGGTCGGAACAAGCGCAGCATCGCACCGATCCAGCGATTGACCGGCCACGAGGGCCAGGCATGGTCGATCACGAACCGATCGACCATGCGGATGACATCCGCCGCCCGGTACCACGTGTCGCCCGTCACCCAGCGATTGACCGCGAACAGCGCGACCGGCTCGCCCCACGCGTCCATCGAGATCGCGACGAGATGGGCGAGCGCCCGGTCGCCCTGCGGCCAGGGTTCGGCTCCGTGGCTGGCCACCGGTGCGATGCCCGCCGGCATTCCCGGTGCGCGCAGGAAGGTGTGGAAGTGCCCGTGCTCGCCGGCATCCCCCCGGTGCGCGTGGTAGTAGTACTGCGCGTGCGAGTGCGCATCGAACACGTCGTCCTTCGGGTAGTGCTCGTATTCGATGAATTCGCCCTGACCGCGCAGCACCTCGCCCACCACGTTGAGCCCAGCGTCGACCAGTACGCGCCGGCATTCGATCGCCTCCTCGCCTGCGGCAAGCATGCCCTCGAGCGCGCCGCGCGACAGGGACTTCAGATCGGGCGCGCGCAGCGCGCGCCGGATCGGCGTCTCGACCACCTCAGCGCTTCGCGGCACAGGGGTTGCCGGCCGCGCAGGGATTCTTCGCGGCGCACGGGTTCTTGGCGGCACACGGATTGGCGCCCGCCTTGCCGGGCTTGAAGCTCTTCTGCACCGTCGCGGTGTAGGCGGTCAGCGCGGCCAGTTCGCGCGACTCCCAGCCCAGCGGCTTCGTTGCCATCGGCATCACCATGCACGCCTGCACCATCTCGTCGAGATGCACCTTCTTGAGCCCTGCCTGCTCGGTCGTCATCTGGACCGCGTGCGGATACGGCTTGGCGAAACTCGCCTGGAACGAGGCACCGCCCTGATGGCAGGTGTTGCACGACAGGCCGTTGCTGCTCAGCTTGGTGTCATTCCACAGGGCCTTGCCTTCCTTGACCAGCTCGGCCTTCTTTCCGGAGGCGAGCTTGGTGCCCTTGGGGCGAGTGATCAGTTTGGGATCGATTCCGCCTTTCGCGGCGCATGGGTTTGCGGCGGCGCAGGGATTCTTCGCTTTCGCCGCGCACGGATTCGCCGCGGCGGCCGGCACCGCCCCGAGCGCGAGCGAGAGCATGCCGGCAAGGCCATAAGCGATGGGTTTGAAGGCTGGATTCATGTTCGGTCTCCTGTGGTGAGGGTCGGGTAGGTCGCTGGCATGCGGGCGGCCGGCGCCGCGATCCGGACGACAGGCGTCAGGAATGATCGGCTCCGGCGAACCATTTCGTTTCCAGACACGCGCGCAACTGCGCGCGGGCGCGAAACAGCATGACCGAGCAATTGGTCGCCGTGATCTCCACCGTCTTACAGATATCTTCGATCGACTCGCCCATCACCTCGCGCAGGTAGAACACCTCGGCGATGCGCTCGGGCAGCCGCTTCATGCATACGTCCATGACCGCCCAGAACTGCTGCTGCTCGAGCGCCGCGCGCGGATCGCCCCACGCGTGCGGGCGCGCATGTTCATCCCAGTGTCCGTTGCGGGAAAACAGCGCGTCGAGATCGTCTTCCGAGACTTCCTCTCCGTCGCCCGGTTCGATCTGCACTTCGTGGGTGCGGGCGCGCGCACGCGCGAGGTCCGCGATCTTGTTGCGCAGGATCGCGACCAGCCAGGTGCGCAGCGACGAGCGACCCTGGTAGCTCGCGAACGTGTTGACCGCGGCGACCAGCGTCTCCTGCACGGCATCCTCGGCGAGATCCGCATCGCGCAGTCGCATCAGCGCGTAGTAGTACAGATACTTGCGTTCCTGTTGCAGGGTCTTGTCGTCGAGCGTGCCTGACATGTTCCGTCCCTTGCTGGAGGCGGACCGGATCTCGTGCCGCAACGCATTCTACCGAAACGAAGTCCGGCGCGAACGTAAGGACACCGTTCGGCGCGACGACCAATGACCGGATCCCGCGCACCTGCGCGTCCTCGGGAAGGATCGCACGACATGTCCACGGCACGAAGGCTCGCCCGCGTCCTCGTCGCTGCGAGCTGCATGCTCGGCGCGACGCTCGGGGCCGGCGCGGCGCAACTGAACGGCTTCGATCTGTCCGGCGCCCTCGTGCCCGAATCCGAGATCCGGGCGGGCGGTCCGCCTCGGGACGGCATTCCGGCGATCGATCGGCCCCGATTCGTCGGCGCCGCGCAGGCGCGCTTTCTCGCGCCGCAGGACCGCGTGCTCGGCGTCGTGCGCAACGGCTACGCCAAGGCCTACCCGATACGCATCCTCAACTGGCACGAGATCGTCAATGACCGTTTCGGGTCGGAACCGGTCATGGTCAGTTACTGCCCGCTGTGCGGAACCGGCATGGCGTATCGAGCGCGCGTGGCCGGCGACGCGCTCGATTTCGGCGTCTCCGGATTGCTGTACAACAGCGACGTGCTGTTCTATGACCGCAAGACCGGCTCGCTGTGGTCCCAGGTGCTCGCGCAGGCGATCAGCGGGCCGCTCAAGGGAAGCCGGCTCACGACGATCCCGGTCGCGCATACCAACTGGTCGGACTGGCGCTCGCGCCATCCGAATACCCTGGTGCTGTCGACGGAAACCGGGTACGCGCGCGATTACGATCGCGATCCGTATGCCGGATACGAATCGAGCCGCGAGACGCTGTTTCCGGTGCGCCATACGAGCGAGCGTTTCCATGCAAAGGAAACGGTGCTCGGCATCGAGGTCGATGGCCTGTACAAGGCTTATCCGTTCTCGGAGCTCGCGAAGACGGCCGGTCCGGTCAGCGAGCGAATCGGTGCCCGCAGGCTGACCATCACGTTCGACGCCGCGCATCGCAGCGCGAGTGTGCGCGACGAGATGGGCAATGAACTGCCCGCGATCACCGGATACTGGTTCGCCTGGTTCGCCTTTCATCCCGACACCCAGGTCTACGTCGCACCGTGAGACCCGGCATCGCCCGCAGCGGGATGCCGCAGCCCGGGACCAGGGAGCGCGCACCGTCGCCGCGGCGTGCGATCCTGGTGCGCAGCCTCGTCACGGCCCTGGTGGTGGGCACTGCGCTCAATGTCGTGAATCAGGGCGAGTATCTGCTCGCGGGCGAAGGACTGATGTGGGGCCGTTGCCTGCTGAACTATCTGGTTCCCTTCTGTGTCGCCGCCTTCAGCGCGTGGCAGACCCAGCGGCAGTGCCGGCCGGATCGCACACCGGACCGACCCGACTGAGCCGCCGGCCGATTGCATCGGCCTGCATGCGTAGTTGCCGCAAGCGCCGTACGTAACGGCATCCGATTCCGAGCAATCTCCCCCGCTGCGTTGCGTGGCGGCACGAATTTCGTCGTCTCTTCGCCGGCACTACAGTCCCTGCACCAGCATTCGGCAGGCGTTCCGTGTGTCCCAACGGTACGGCGCCGACCGAGGTTTGACGTCTCGCCTGGCGAGGCCACCTTCCCGCGGGGTGATGGATCGCGGGATTTTCGAAAACGAAGGAGACCTTGCATGAGGAGAAGTCGCATGAAAACGAAACTGGTGGCCTTGTCCGTGAGCGCAGCACTGGCGCCGGCCGTGGCGAGATCGGAAGAGAGCAACGTCACGATCTACGGCCTGATCGACGCCTACTATGTGCATGCCACCGGGGACGCTGCCACCGGCGGCCAGAGCGTCAATGCGCTGCAAAGCGGACAGACGGCGGGATCGCGCCTGGGTTTCCGGGGAAGCGAGGATCTCGGCGGCGGCCTGAGCGCAGTGTTCACACTGGAGAACGGATTCGCGGTCGATAACGGCTCCGTGCAGAACGCGGACTCGACCGTCGCAGGCGCCTCGCTCTTCACGCGCCAGGCCTGGGTCGGACTGAAATTCAAGGATGTCGGCGCGTTTTCCATCGGCCGCCAATACGCACCCGGCTACTTCATGTTCGTGTCCGGCCACGGCGGCGACTGGTACGTGCTCGGCCCGATCGCGACGCTGCTCGGCAAGGCGACGGATTCGGGTAGTGCGGCCGGCACCTACCAGGCTGCGACGCCTTCGCGGATCAGCAACTCCTTCGTCTATCAGTCCGAAACCTGGAACGGTTTCTCGGGCCGCTTCCTGTACGGTTTCGGCAACGAGACGCCGCAGGACACGGCCACCGCGAACAAGAAGGACAACCGGGTCGTCGGCCTGGGCCTGGATTACAAGAACGGTCCGTTGATCGTCCAGGTCAGCTTCAGCAACAAGGATCTCCCGAACGGAACCGGTGGCAACGAGGATCTGCGCGAAAACGGCATCAGCGCGTCCTACGACTTCGGCCTGGCGAAATTCTACGGCTTCTTCGTCGATCAGTCCGATGATACCCGCCAAGCCGTCGTCGGCTGCGGTGGCCTGGCCGTCGGAGATTGCTCGGAGGCGAGGACCTACGGGCTCGGGCTGAACGTGCCTGTGCTGGGCAATCGCGGCAGCGTGAAGCTCCTGTATGCGAAGAAAGATGTCCGGAATGTGTCCAACGAGGATGCAAACGGATGGAGCATCGCCTACGAGCATGCGTTGTCCAAGCGCACCGCGCTGTACGCGATCTACTCCAAGCTGGACAACGATTCGCAGGCCAACTTCAATACCGCCGGCACGGGGTTGGGCGCGGCCGCCAACGGCTCGACGCCGAAGGCGCTCGGACTCGGCGTGCGCCACACTTTCTGACGGCACGCAGGCCTCGCATCGGGCGGGCACCTTCGGGTGCCCGTTTGTCTTCATCGGCCTTCGCCCCGCTCGGGATGAAACGTTTCCTCGTCATCGCGAGGAGCGCAGGGACATTCCCCCGTCATCGCGAGGAACGCGGGGACATTCCCCCGTCATTGCGAGGAGCGCAGCTCTTTCCCTCGTCATTGCGAGGAGCGCAGCGACGAAGCAATCTCATCGCATGCCGGACGGCCTTGGCGCGCTTCGCGCGAGATTGCTTCGTCGGCCTTGCGCCGCACGTCGTCCGGCGCGTTGCGCAGGAAACACACGTAGCAGCGCTGCCAGAGCGCCTCCGTCGGCACGCCGGGAATTGCCTTCTTCAAGCCGGCGTGATCGTCGCAGAGGACGAACTCGACGCCGGACGATCCCCGCTGCTTCGGCCGCAGTAGAAACGCCTTCCATCTGCTCTGGCTCCGGCGGTTCGCCATCTCGACGGCCAGCACTTGCCGTTGCCCTCCCCGGTTGACGCCGATGGCGACGAGGAGCGCTCGATGCGGGATTCGCTTGAGGAAATTCTGAAATACCTCATCCTCCTGTCATCGTAGTCGAGAGGGTAAACCACTGCCGTCCGAGATAGCGGAAACTCGTCGGTCCGGGCCTTGATTTGACGCGGGTATCGGACGGGTTATATCGAAACTTCAAGATAGTGCCTCCGGGTGCTGTCCAAGACCAGGCGAACGCCATTGCGATCCGGGGGTCGCCCAGTGGATCGGGCGGAGTGCCGAAAGGTTCGTCGAACCAGGCGATCAGACACACGAGGGTAATCGTGTCCGACCCCATTTACCGGTTGTGCGATCCGACCGTCAGAGTGGATAATGCAATTGTTCAATGTTGAACAATACGGGCCCGTCCGGCGGTCTTCGGGCCGCGTCGGGACGTGAAGGGATCGGGACATGGAGCGTTCCTTCCGCACCGAGGTCGAACTGCTCAGGCTGGGCGAGGGCGACACCTTCCATGGAGAAGGCATCCTCGCGGTGGCCAAGGCGCTGCTGCAATCGGGGGTGGCCTACGTCACCGGCTACCAGGGCGCGCCGGTTTCGCATCTGCTCGACGTGCTCGCCGATGCCAAGGACATCCTCGACGAACTGGGCGTGCATTTCGAGACCGCCGCCAACGAGGCCGGCGCGGCGGCGATGCTGGGCGCCTCGATCAACTACCCGCTGCGCGGCGCGGCGACCTGGAAATCGGTGGTGGGAACCAACGTAGCCGCCGACGCGCTGTCCAACCTCGCTTCCGCGGGCGTGCGGGGCGGTGCGCTGATCGTGGTCGGCGAAGACTACGGCGAGGGCGCCTCGATCATCCAGGAGCGCACCCACGCGTTCGCGATGAAGTCCCAGCTCTGGCTGCTCGACCCGCGCCCCAGCCTGCCGCGCATCGTCGAGGCGGTCGAGGCGGGTTTCGAACTGTCCGAGGCGAGCAATACGCCGGTGATGCTCGAGTTGCGCATACGCGCCTGCCACGTCCACGGCCGCTTCCGGACCAAAGCCAACCGCGCACCGCCTTTCTCGCGCCGGCACGCGCTCGAGCGGCCGCGCTTCGACTACTCGCGCATCTGCCTGCCGCCTTCGGTCTATGCGCAGGAAAAGCACAAGGTCGAGGTGAGGCTGCCGGCCGCGATCAAGTTCGTCGCCGAGCGCCGCCTGAACGAGTTCTTTCCGGGCGACATCGCGCAGGTCGGCATCATCCTCCAGGGCGGGCTGTACAACACCGTGATCCGGGCGCTGCAAAGCCTCGATCTGGCCGATGCCTTCGGCGCCTCGCGCATTGCGCTGTACGTGCTCAACGTCACCTATCCGCTCGTTCCCGCCGAGGTGCTGCGTTTCTGCGCGCGCAAGCGTGCGGTGCTGGTCGTGGAAGAAGGCCAGCCGGCGTTCATCGAGCAGGCACTCGACGCGATCCTGCGGCGCGCGGACGCGGGCGCCACGCTGGTCGGCAAGGACGTGCTGCCGGCCGCGGGCGAGTACACCGGCGAGGTCATGCTCGAGGGGATCGCGAAGTTTCTCGAGGTCACGGTCCCCGATGGCATCGACACGGCGCGCATCGGCGCGCTGCGCGAGCGGTTCGCGTCGGCCAAACGGCGCGCCGCCGAACTGCTGGCGCAACCCGTGCCGGCGCGCCCGCCCGGATTCTGCGTCGGCTGCCCCGAGCGGCCGGTGTTCGCCGCGCTGAAGCTGGCCGAACGCGACACCGGGCCGATCCACATCGCCGCCGACATCGGCTGCCACACCTTCTCGACGCTGCCGCCGTTCAACCTCGGCAATTCGGTGCTCGGTTACGGCCTGGGGCTGGCCAGTGCCGCGGCGGTGGGCCCGGGCTTCGGCGCGCCGGTCATCAGCGTGATGGGCGACGGCGGCTTCTGGCACAACGGCATCACGACCGGCGTGGCCAACGCCGTGTTCAATCACGACGACGGCATCCTGATCATCGTGCAGAACGGCTACACGTCGGCGACCGGCACGCAGAACATCCCCTCGTCGGGCCGCAATGCGCTGGGCGTGCCCTCCGGCATGACGATCGCCAAGGCGCTCGACGGGCTGGGCGTGGCCTGGGTCAGGCAGGTGCCGAGCTACCGGGTCGCGACGATGGTCGAGACGCTGCGCGAGGCGTTCGCGTCGGGCTACTCCGGCCTGAAGGTGATCGTCGCCGACGGCGAGTGCATGCTCGAGCGCAGCCGGCGCGAGAAGCCGCTCGCCGCACGGCGCATCGCGGGCGGCGAGCGCACCGTGAGCACGCGCTTCGGCGTCGATGGCGACGTGTGCACGGGCGACCACTCGTGCATGCGCCTGTCCGGCTGCCCTTCGCTGACGATCGCGGACAACCCGGATCCGCTGCGTGTCGACCCGGTGGCGAGCGTCAATGACGGCTGCGTGGGCTGCGGGCTGTGCGGCGAACTGGCGCATGCCGCGGCGCTGTGCCCTTCGTTCTTCCGCGCCGAGATCGTGCACAACCCAGGATGGCGCGATCGCATCCTCGATCGCGCCCGGCGCGCGCTGATCGGCCTGATGCGCGCATGAACACGGCGCGCCCGGTGTGCATCCTGATCGCCGCGCTCGGCGGCGAGGGTGGTGGCGTGCTCGCCGACTGGCTCGTCGATGCCGCCGCGGCACGAGGCTATCCGGTTCAATCCACGTCGATCCCCGGCGTGTCGCAGCGCACCGGCGCAACGACCTATTACGTCGAGATCTATCCGGTGGCGGCCGCGGCGCTGGGCGATCGCGAGCCGGTGCTGGCGCTGGTGCCCAGCCCCGGAAATGTCGACGTCATGTTGTGCACGGAGCTGATCGAGGCCGGCCGGGCGATGCGAGCCGGCCAGGTCAGCCCCGAGCGCACGACGCTCGTCGCCTCGACCCACCGCGTGTATGCCACCGGCGAGAAGATCCGGCCGGGAGACGGGCGTTACGCGTCCGAAGCGGTGCTGACGGCGGCCGCGCAGCTCGCCCGGCGGCACGTGCTGTTCGACATGGCGCGGCTCGCGCGAGACAGCGGTTCGATCATCAATGCCGTGCTCTTCGGCGCGGCGATCGGCTGCGCCGCGCTGCCGCTCACGCGCGAGCTCGCCGAAGCCGCGATCCGCCGTTCCGGACGGTCGGTCGAGGCGAATCTGCGCGGATTCGACGCAGGCTACGCCGCGGCCGCGGGCTCGGCCGCGCAGGCCGCAGCACCGGCGGTGGCCGGGACCGCGCGATGCGCGCCCTGCGCCGCGATGCCCGAAGCGCTCGCGCGCCGCTGCGCCGCGCAGTTCCCGCCCGAGATGCAGCAGGTGCTCGCGCTCGGCGTCGCGCGGCTGATCGACTACCAGGACGAGGCGTACGCGGGGCTGTACCTGGACCGGCTGCGCGCGCTCGCCGCCGCCGAAGGCGGATGGAGCGTCGCGGCGCGAGCGGCGCGCGCGCTCGCGGCGTGGATGGCCTATGAAGACATCATGCGCGTGGCGGCGCTGAAATGCCGCGCCGGGCGCATCGAGCGGGTGCGCCGCGAGGTCGGCGCGAAGCCGGGGCAGCCGGTACGCATCTTCGATTATTTCAGGCCCGGCGTGGCCGAGCTGGCCGACGTGCTGCCGCCGCGGCTGTTCGCATGGATCGAGTCACGCGCGGCTCGCGCGGGCCCGCGCAGCGTGCGCGGCGGCATCGAGGTGAACGCCACGAGCCTCACGGGGCAGCTCGCACTGCGAGCGGTCGCCTCGCTCGCGCGGGCACGCCGTTCGAGCGCGCGCTACGCGGCCGAGCAGGCGCTGATCGAGCGCTGGCTCGCGGCGCTGCGCCGGTTCGCCGGCACCGACCGGGAAGCGGCGATGGAACTGGCCGAATGCGCGCGGCTCGTCAAGGGCTACAGCGACACCCGAAACCGCGGCCGCGCCCGGCTCGTCGAGATCCTCGAGCGCCATGCCGAGCCCGCCTCGCCGCCCGGTGCGCTGGCCGCGGCCGTGCGCCGGGTGCGCGAAGCGATGCTCGACGATGCCGACGAGAAGGTCGCGCACGCGATCGATGGCACGCGTGCGTCAAGCGCGAAAGTCCAGACCGTGGTATTTATGCCGAGAACGGAAACCGCCGGCACCCGCGACGCCGCCTCGCGTCAGGCGTAGCGCGCGCCGTGCCGGCGTGCGCAAACGGGAGCCGCCATGTCAGGGAAGATCCTCGTCGAAGCGCAGGACAACATCCTGCGCATCCAGATCAGCCGGCCGGAAAAGAAGAACGCACTGCTCGCGCCGATGTATGCCGCGATGGCGCAGGCGCTCGAGGCGAGCAACGCCGATCCGGATGTGCGCGTGGTGCTCATCCACGGCGTGCCCGGCGCCTTCACCGCCGGCAACGACCTCGCGGAATTCCGTGCCCACCCGCCGAAGAACACCGACGCGCCGGTATTCCGCTTCCTGCATGCGATCGCGGGCGCCTACAAGCCGCTCATCGCCGCGGTGTCGGGCGTCGCGGTGGGCGTGGGCACCACGATGCTGCTGCATTGCGACTTCGTCTATGCCGCGCCGGATGCGCGCTTCCAGCTTCCGTTCGTGCATCTCGGCCTGTGCCCGGAGGCCGCCTCCAGCCTGCTGCTGCCGCGTCTGGCGGGCCACGTCCGCGCGGCCGAACTGCTGATGCTCGGTGAGCCCTTCGGCGCGGAGAAGGCGCGCGAGATCGGACTGATCAACGCGGTATGCGAAGACGCCCGGCTGCTCGACACCGCGATGGAGACCGCCCGCAGGCTCGCC
>JBBIUI010000075.1:0-11648 GCA_037440385.1 Rhodocyclales bacterium
AAATGGGCGCGCCGGACGTTTTCGATCAGCGCATCGACGCCGCGGTTGTTGAACCCCATGCGGTTGATCAGCGCCTGGTGCCGCGGCAGCCGGAACAGGCGGGGCCTCGGGTTGCCGGGCTGGGGCCGCGGCGTCACCGTTCCCACCTCGATGAAACCGAAACCGAGCGCGGCCAGCGCGTCGATCGCCTCGCCATTCTTGTCGAGACCGGCCGCGCA
Source organism: Rhodocyclales bacterium (assembly GCA_037440385.1). Lineage (GTDB taxonomy): Bacteria > Pseudomonadota > Gammaproteobacteria > Burkholderiales > Rhodocyclaceae > CG2-30-68-42. Next base: position 219 of record JBBIUI010000075.1, read on the forward strand.
GCCCACGCGGTTCGCGAAGTCGAGTCCCATGACGCGCACCGGCTCGCTCGCGGTCGCCGGAACCAAGCAGGACAATGGCATCCGGTCGAGCGCGCGCAGTCCGGCCAGCGTCAGGTCGTGGGCGACTTCCGGGTCGAGCGCAAACAGCAGGGGGCGGGCGAGCGAATACAGCATGACCGGATTCTACCCGGCCGATGCCGTACTCAGCCGCCCCGCCCGATGTCGGCGGCGGTCAGCTCGCGCCAGATGCCGCGCACCCGTCCCTCGATCGGACGGAAACGCGCCTTGTAGGCCATCTTGCGGCTTTCCCGGATCCAGTAGCCGAGATACAGGTAGGGCAGGTGCAGCGTGCGGCACAGCTCGATCTGCCACAGGATGCAGTAGGTGCCGAAACCGGCCGCCTGCGGCTGGGGATCGTAGAACGTGTAGACGGAGGACAGCCCGTCGCTCAACACGTCGATGATGGCGACGATGCACAGCTTGTCGGCGTCTCGGAATTCGATGAGCCGGCTGTCGACGTGGCTCTGCAGCAGGAAGTGTGCGTACTGTTCGCGGCTGTCCTGATCCATGCCGCCGCCGCTGTGGCGCGCGGCCTGATAGCGCTGATACAGCGCGTAATGTTCTTCGCGCAGGCCCAGCGGAACCTGCCGCACGCTCAGGCTCGCGTTGCGCCGCAGGGCACGCCGCGCGCTGCGATCCGGCTTGAAGTGTTCGACCGGGATGCGCACCGGCACGCAGGCGCGGCACGCGTCGCAGTAGGGGCGATACGTGAATACTCCGCTGCGGCGAAATCCCGAGCGCACCAGTTCGCTGTAGACGGCGCCGTCGATCATGTGGCTCGGGATCGCGACCTGGGAGCGGGCGGTGCGCCCCGGCAGATAGGAACACGCGTAGGGCGCGGTCGCATAAAACTGCAGCAGCGGAAAAGGCAGATCCTGGAGCAGGCTCATGTCGTGCGATCGAATAGTCGGGCGGCGGCGTCCGCGTCCCAGATTCCGGGCTGTGCACCTTCGCGCACCCAGTGGCTCAGTCCGGCCGCGAACCGGCTGCGCGCGATCTCGCGCGCACCCATCGAGGCGAGATGCGGGGTCGTCATCTGGCAATCTATCACGGCGAAGCCGCCGCGCTCAAGGTGGCGTGCGAGGTGCGCGAGCGCGATCTTCGATGCGTCGGTGAGCCGTGTGAACATCGACTCGCCGAAGAAGACGCGGCCGATCGCAACCCCGTACAGGCCACCCGCGAGCCGGCCGTCGATGAAGGTCTCGACGCTGTGTGCGTACCCGAGGTGGTGCAGCCTCAGATAGGCATCCTGCATCTGCCGTGTGATCCAGGTGCCGTGGCGGCCGGCGCGCGGCGCGCTCGCGCATGCCGCGATCACTTCGGCGAAGGCCGTATCCAGGCGCACGGCGTAGCCGCCGCGTGCCAGGCGCTTGCGCAGCGAGTGCGAGATCCGGAACTCGCCGGGAAACAGCACCATGCGCGGATCGGGGCTCCACCACAGCAGCGGTTCGCCCGGCATGTACCACGGGAAGATGCCATGCGCATAAGCGGCGATCAGCCGCTCGGGCGACAAATCGCCGCCCACCGCGAGCAGGCCGTTGGGCTCGCGCAGCGCGCGCTCGACCGGCGGAAAGGACAGATCGCGACCGAGCCTGGCAATCATCGCGGCGGATGCGCCGCGGATCAGTTCTCGCGGGTGACGCGCCGCGCGCCGTCGAAGCGCGTCTTCCAGTAGCGGCTGCGCATGTCCTCGATGCTCACCCGCTTGCCGGCGGACGGGGAGTGGAGGAAGCGGAAATCGCCCAGATAGATGCCCACGTGGGAGAAGGAGCGGCGCAGCGTGTTGAAGAACACCAGATCGCCGGGCTTCAGCTCGGCCGGGTCGACCGGCTCGCCGGCCCGGCTGAGATCCTTCGCGCGTCTCGGAAGATCGAGCCCCAGCGTGGAGCCGAAGACGAAGCGCACCAGTCCGCTGCAATCGAAGCCGCTCCCGGGTTCGTTGCCGCCGCGCCGGTAGCGTATGCCCACGAGCGCGAGCGCGCGTTCGGCGATGTCCTGGGATGCGCCGACGGTGCGTTCGATCAGCCCCTGCTGCGGCGGCTCGGGCGTTTCGGTCTGTGCATGCACGCTCGTCGCAAGCGTCAGCAAGGCGAGCAGGGTCGGCAGGGTCGAAGAGCTGCGGCGCATGGGGGCGGCATGGTACCGATGGATTTCGCGCCTGTAAAGGCGTGCGAGGCCGGCCGGTGACGCCTTTCGGTATAATCCGGCGCTCCGGCTGTCCCGGCGGCGGTCGCGGCCGGTGCGAGGGAGGCGATGTGGAACCGTTCAAGGCGTACCTGATCGACCAGCACGACGGCAAGGCGAGCGGTGGCTTCGTGCGGTTTTCGCAGGACCGGCTCGATCCGGGCGAGGTCACGATCCGCGTGGCCTATTCCAGCATCAATTACAAGGACGCGCTCGCCGCCACCGGTGCCGGGCGCATCATCCGGCGCTTTCCCTGCATAGGCGGGATCGACCTGGCCGGCACCGTGATCGCGAGCAGCGATCCGCGTTTCGCGGAAGGCGATCCGGTCATCGCGACCAGCTACGACATCGGCGTATCGCATCACGGCGGCTACGCGCAGTACGCGAGGATTCCCGCGGCATGGGTCGTCGCGCTCCCGCAAGGCATGAGCCTGTTCGAAGCGATGGCGCTCGGCACCGCCGGTTTCACCGCAGCGCTGGGCATCGTGCGCATGGAGGACAACGGACTGCGCCCGCAGGCCGGGCCCGTCGCGGTGACCGGCGCTTCGGGCGGCGTCGGCAGCCTTGCCGTCGACATCCTTGCGGCACGCGGCTACCGGGTCGTCGCGGTCACCGGCAAGGACGAGGAGCACGACTACCTGCGCGGCCTCGGCGCCGCCGAGGTGCTGCGCAGACAGGATCTCGATCTGGGCAGGCGGCCGCTCGAAAAGGCGACCTGGGCCGGGGCCTACGATTGCGTCGGCGGGGAAATGCTCGCATGGCTGACGCGCACGATGAAGCAGGGCGGGAGCATCGCCAGCGCCGGCAACGCGGGCGGCATCGAACTTCACACCACGGTGCTGCCGTTCATCCTGCGCGGCAACAATCTGCTCGGCGTGGATTCGGGCTACTGGCCGATGGCCGGCCGGCAGCGGATCTGGCAACTGCTGGCCGGGGAGATGCGCCCGGCACATCTGGCCGAAATCGCCCGTTCGATTCCGTTCGATGCGCTGCCGGAAGCCTTCGCGGACTTTCTGCGCGCGCGCGTGCGCGGGCGCGTCGTCGTAGAACTGCCGGGGCACGACGCAGCGGCCGCGCGATGAGCGACACCGCGGCGAAGCCACGCGTGCTGGTGATCGACGATTCGCGCATGGTGCGCGCGTCGATCGCCCGGCACATCCGCGATGTCTACGACCTGCGCGAGGAAGCCGACGGCGACGCGGGCTGGCAGACGCTGCTGCTCGATCCGTCCGTCGAAGCGGTGATCTCCGACCTGGCGATGCCGCGACTCGACGGCTACGGCCTGCTCGAGCGCGTGCGCGCATCGAAGATCACCAGGATTCGCGAAATCCCGGTGATCGTCATCTCGGGCGACGAGGACGAGCAGGCGCTCGAGCGCGCGCGGACCCTGGGCGCGAGCGATTTCATCACCAAGGGCATCGGCTCCGCCGAGCTTCTCGCCCGGCTCGAATCCGCGATCAACGCGGCGCGCCTGCGCCGGGAACTCGACGACAGCCGCGAGGCGCTCACGCGCCAGAAGCCGGTCGATCCGCGGCTGGGCATCGTCAGCAAGGAGTTTCTGTACTCGCACGGCAACCAGTTGCTGGCGCTGGCCCGGCGCCAGCTGCTCGATGTCAGCGTCATGGTCATCGCGATCGATCGTTTCGCGGAACTGTCCGGCAGTCACGGCGCGCAGGTCGCCGCGCTGGTCACGCGGAAGCTGGCGAAGATCCTCGCGGCGCGCGTGCGCAAGGACGATTCCGTCGCGCAGATCGAGGGCAACCGGTTCTGCGTCGTGTCGCCGAGCGTGAATATCGAGGCGTACGGTGCGTTCGCACAGCGGCTGCGCGCGGCGATCGAGGCGCTTGCGCTGAGTTATCGAGGAGAGATCATCCGCATCAGCCTGACCATCGGACTGGCCAACAGCCGCAGCGATGGCGCGCAGAGCATCGAAGACCTGATCCGCGTCGCCGCCGGGCGCGTCGTACAGGGCGCGGCGGGCGGCGGCAACCGGGTCGTCGATGCGCGCGGGGAGCTGGGCGCCGTCGCCGAGCCGTCGATGAGCGTGGATCGCGCCCTGACGCTGGTGCGCGAGGATGCGTTCGAACTCGTGCGCGAGCATCTGCCCGGCATCGTCCAGCGCCTGCTTCCGCTGCTGCACCTGATCGAACGCGAGTACCGTGCCGGCATTCCGATCGCCGCGCTGGAGCGGCGGGCCGCATCGGGCGGCGGTGAACGCGAGGCACGCGGTAACGGTACGGCCGGGCCGGACGATCTGGTCCGCGAAATGGATGACATCACCGGAGAGAGGAAGGAGGATCCATGACGAGCTACAAGGATTTTCATCGCCGTTCGATCGAGCAACCGGAGGCGTTCTGGGGCGAACAGGCCGGACTGATCGACTGGAAAGAGCCGCCGCAGCGGGTGCGCGACTACTCGCGGCCGCCGTTCGTCAAGTGGTTCGTCGGCGGGCAGACCAACCTGTGCCACAACGCGGTCGATCGGCACATCGCGGCGCGCGGCGACCAGAACGCGCTGATCTACCTGTCGACCGAAACCGGAGAGAACCGGACCTACACGTTCCGCAGCCTGCGCACGGAGGTCATGCGCATGGCCGCGATCCTGCAAAGCCTCGGGGTCGGCCGCGGCGACCGCGTGTTGATCTACATGCCGATGATTCCGGAGGCGTGCTTCGCGATGCTCGCGTGCGCGCGCATCGGCGCGATCCACTCCGTCGTGTTCGGCGGCTTCGCGGCCGGCTCGCTCGCCACCCGCATCGACGACGCCAAACCCAAGGTAATGGTGTGCGCGGACGCCGGCATGCGCGCAGGCAAGGCGGTGGCCTACAAGCATCTCGTCGACGAGGCATGCCGGATCGCGCAGTATCCGCCGGGCAAGGTCGTGATCGTCGATCGCGGCATCGACAAGGGCTTCCCCCGGGTCGAGGGGCGCGACCTCGATTACGCGGCGCTTCGCGCACGGCACATGGATGCGGACGTTCCGGTGACCTGGCTCGAATCCAACGAGCCGTCCTACATCCTCTACACCTCGGGCACGACCGGCAAGCCGAAGGGCGTGCAGCGCGACACCGGCGGCTACGCGGTGGCACTGGCCGCGTCGATGAAGTACATCTATTGCGGCGAAGCCGGCGAGACGATGTTCTCGACGTCCGACATCGGCTGGGTGGTCGGGCATTCGTACATCATCTATGGGCCGCTGATCGCGGGCATGGCCACCGTCATGTACGAGGGCACGCCCGTTCGCCCCGACGCCGGGATCTGGTGGAAGATCGTCGAGGAGAACCGGGTGAGCGTGATGTTTTCGGCGCCCACCGCGATCCGTGTGCTGAAGAAGCAGGATCCCGCCTATCTCGCGAAGTACGACCTGTCCAGCCTCAAGCACCTGTTTCTGGCGGGCGAGCCGCTCGATCAGCCGACGCACGAGTGGATCACGGATTCGCTGAAGCGGCCCGTGATCGACCACTACTGGCAGACGGAGACGGGCTGGCCGATGCTGTCCTGCGCGCCGGGCGTCGAAAAGACGCCGATCAAGTTCGGATCCCCCGCGTTCGCGGTGTTCGGATACGACCTCAGGATCTTTCGCGAGGATGGAACCGAGGCGGGACCGAACGAGAAAGGTCTCGTCGGCGTGCTGCCGCCGCTGCCGCCGGGCTGCCTGTCGACCGTGTGGGGCCAGGACGAGCGTTTCGTGCAGACCTATTTCACGATGTTCAGGCAGCCGATGGTCTATTCGTCCTTCGACTGGGGCATCCGGGACGAGGACGGCTACCACTTCATCCTCGGGCGCACGGACGACGTCATCAACGTCGCCGGGCACCGGCTCGGCACGCGCGAGATCGAGGAGGCGGTCCAGGCGCACAGCGGCATCGCCGAAGTGGCCGTCGTAGGGGTGGCGGACTCGCTCAAGGGCCAGGTTCCGGTGGCCTTCGCGGTCGCCAGGGACGCGGCCTCGATCGCCACCGCTAGAGCGCGCGGGAAGCTGGAAAAAGAGGTCATGGCGAAGGTCGACGAGATGCTCGGCGCGATCGCCCGCCCCGCGACCGTGCACTTCGTGACGGTGTTGCCCAAGACCCGCTCCGGCAAGCTGCTGCGCCGTTCGATCCAGGCGCTCGCGGAGGGACGCGACCCGGGCGACCTGACCACGATCGAGGATCAGGCGGCCCTGCAGCAGATCCGCGACGCGCTCTCGGGTGGATGATGGCGCAAGCCCCGCTCGGCCGCGCGATGCCTTCATGAGAAGGCCGATCGATCCGGTGTGCGGGTGACTCCTCGCCCGCCTGTGGCGCAAGAAAAAACCGCGCGATCGCGCGGTTTTTTCTTGCCGGCCGTGTTTCGGCCGCGACCCGCTCAGGCGCCGCGTTGCGCGTACTTCTGGCGGAAGCGTTCGACGCGACCCGCGGTATCCATGATCTTCTGCTTGCCGGTGTAGAACGGATGGCACGCCGAGCACACTTCGACGTGCAGCGTCGGCTTGCCGATCGTCGAGCGCGTCTTGAACGTGTTCCCGCAGCTGCAGGTCACGTCGACCTCGGCGTACTTCGGATGAACCTTGTCCTTCATCGTGGATCCTTTCATCGTGTGGCCGGCGAGCGTACGGCCGTCAGGGGCGCGGATTATAGCGCAACCGGCCGCGCCGGCGGTGCGCGGCGTCAGCCGCGCCGCATCGCGTCGAAGAATTCGGCGTTGCTCTTCGTCGCCTTGATCTTGTCGAGCAGAAATTCCATCGCGTCGAGATCGTCCATGTTGTAGAGCAGCTTGCGCAGGATCCACACCTTCTGCAGCACGTCCGGCTTGAGCAGCAATTCCTCGCGCCGGGTGCCCGACCGATTGACGTTGATCGCGGGGTAGACGCGTTTCTCGGCCATGCGGCGATCCAGGTGGATCTCCATGTTGCCGGTACCCTTGAACTCTTCGTAGATCACATCGTCCATGCGCGAACCGGTTTCGATCAGCGCGGTCGCGATGATGGTCAGCGAACCGCCTTCCTCGATGTTGCGCGCCGCGCCGAAAAAGCGCTTCGGCCGCTGCAATGCATTGGCATCGACCCCGCCGGTCAGCACCTTGCCGGAGGCCGGCACGACGGTGTTGTAGGCGCGCGCGAGCCGGGTGATCGAGTCGAGCAGGATGACGACGTCCTTCTTGTGCTCGATCAGGCGTTTGGCCTTTTCGATCACCATTTCGGCAACCTGCACGTGCCGCGTGGCCGGTTCGTCGAAGGTCGATGCGACGACCTCGCCCTTCACCGAGCGGGTCATCTCGGTGACTTCCTCGGGGCGCTCGTCGATCAGCAGCACGATCAGCACCACTTCCGGATGGTTGGCGGTGATGGCGTGCGCGATGTGCTGCATCATCACCGTCTTTCCGCTCTTGGGGCTGGACACGAGCAGACCGCGCTGCCCCTTGCCGATCGGCGCGATCATGTCGATGACGCGCGCGGTGATGTTCTCTTCTCCGCGCAGGTCGCGCTCGAGCCGCAGCATCTCCGTCGGATGCAGCGGCGTGAGGTTCTCGAACAGGATCTTGTGCTTCGAGTTCTCGGGCGGCTCGCTGTTGACCTTGTCGACCTTGACCAGCGCGAAATACCGCTCGCCGTCCTTGGGCGTGCGGATTTCCCCTTCGATCGAATCTCCGGTACGCAGGTTGAAGCGGCGGATCTGCGACGGACTGACGTAGATGTCGTCGGTGCCGGCGAGATAGGAAGTGTCCGGCGAGCGCAGGAAGCCGAAGCCGTCGGGAAGCACCTCGAGGGTGCCCTCCCCGAAGATGCTGTCGCCCTTCTTGGCGCGATTCTTCAGCAGCGCGAAGATCAGTTCCTGCTTGCGCAGGCGGTTGGCGCCATCGATTTCATTGGTGGTCGCCATCTCGAGGAGTTCGCTGACGTGGAGGGTTTTCAGCTCCGATAGATGCATGGGGGAATGCGCCGGAATGGGATCGGAAACGATCGAGGGAAAGGCAACAGGGGCCGCGGGCAGACCTGCGCCCGTTGCCGCAGCACTGCGCGGGTGGCGCGCTCTGCGCGGGCCCGACCGCGTCGCGAATTTAGCCAGATCAGAGATTGCTGTCAATAAACGACGTGAGCTGCGATTTCGACATCGCGCCAACCTTGGTGGCCTCGATGTTGCCGTTCTTGAACAGCATCAGCGTCGGAATGCCACGGATGCCGAATCGTGCGGGTGTCTGCTGGTTGTCGTCGATGTTGAGCTTCGCCACTTTGAGCCGGCCGGCATAATCCCTGGCGATGTCATCGAGGATGGGTGCGACCATCTTGCACGGCCCGCACCATTCGGCCCAGTAATCGACCAGGACCGGCACTGGCGATCGTTCCACTTCTGCCTCGAAATTGCCATCGGTCACATGATGGATGTGTTCGTTCATCGTTTCCTCACGGCTGGTTGATCCCGGGACGCGACACGGTTCGTGCCGCACGGGAGGAAGGTTCGCGAAATCCGGAACGTCAAACGTAGGCTGCAGCCGGCATGCTAACAAAAAAACGAAGGTTCCGGCAAAAACGGGCCACGAAGGCGACTGGATCCGGGGCGCGCCCGGGCCGGCGCGGCGCCTGCAGGCTTCGCGAGCCGCGGCGCATCGATGCCGGGACCGGTTGCGGAAGCGTTGCCCGTCCTATCGTCCCGGGCGAAATGCGCTATATTGCCGCGGCTGCGGGAGTCGCGCGTCCGGCCGCCGACCGTGACCGGCCGATCGACGACCGCGTGTCTTTGGCGAACTGTGAGGATCAGTCATGACTTATGTGGTTACCGAACCGTGCATCAAGTGCAAGTACACGGACTGCGTCGATGTATGCCCGGTGGATTGCTTCCGCGAGGGCCCCAACTTCCTCGTGATCGACCCGGACGAGTGCATCGACTGCACGCTGTGCGTCCCCGAATGCCCGGTCGAAGCGATCATGGCGGAGGACGACGTGCCGGAGAGTCAGAAGCAGTTCATCGCGCTGAACGCGGAACTCGCGAAGACCTGGGCGCCGATCGTCGAGCGCAAGGAAGCCTTGCCGGACGCCGAACAGTGGGCCAAGATCAAGGACAAGCTGGACAAGCTCGAACGTTGACGCGGGCTCGGGCCGAGGAGCACACCGGTGCCAGGCGCCGGTTCCGGTGAGATCGGGGTATCGACGGAGGAGGGGACATGGAAAAGATCTGGCTGAAGAGCTATCCGAAAGGCATACCCGCCGAGATCGACGTCAACGAATTCGCGTCTCTCGGGGACCTGTTCGAGAAGAGCTGCCGAAAGTTCTCCGCGCGCACGGCCTACATCAACATGGACAAGGCGATCCGCTACGCGGATCTCGATCGCCTGTCCGCGCAGTTCGGCGCTTTCCTTCAGTCTGAACTCGGGTTGGGCAAGGGCGCGCGCGTGGCGATCATGATGCCCAACCTGCTGCAGTACCCGATCTGCGTGTTCGGGGCGCTTCGGGTGGGCTGCGTGGTGGTCAACACCAATCCGCTCTACACGCCGCGCGAGCTGCACCATCAGCTCGAGGACTCCGGAGCCGAAGCGATCGTCGTCGTCGAGAACTTCGCCAGGGTCGTGCAGGAAGCGCTGCCCGGCACCGCGGTCAAACAGGTCGTCGTCACCGGGCTCGGCGACATGCTCGGCTTCCCCAAGGGCATGATCGTCAATTTCGTCGTCAAGCACGTCCGGAAGATGGTGCCGTCGTGGAGCATCGCGAACACGATCGCGTTCGGCGATGCGCTCGCGCGCGGCGCGCGCCATGCGCTCAAGCCCGTGGCAGTGACGCACGACGATCTCGCCTTCCTGCAATACACGGGGGGCACGACCGGCGTGGCGAAGGGCGCGATGCTGCTGCACCGGAACATCATCGCGAACCTGCAGCAGGCGCACGCGTGGATCCGCGCCGACCTGGTAGAAGGCGGCGAGATCATCATCACCGCGCTGCCGCTGTACCACATCTTCGCGCTGACGGCGAACTGCCTGACGTTCCTGAAGATCGGTGCGACCAATGTGCTGATCACGAATCCGCGCGACATCCCCGGCTTCGTCAAGGAGCTGGGCAAATACCGTTTCACCGCGCTCACGGGCGTCAACACGCTGTTCAACGCGCTGCTCAACGACGCGGATTTCGCGCGGCTCGATTTCAGCGGGCTGAAGCTCACGCTGGGCGGGGGAATGGCGGTGCAGCAGGCGGTCGCCGAGCGCTGGAAACAGGTCACCGGCAAACCGCTGATCGAGGCGTTCGGCCTGACCGAGACCTCGCCTGCGGTCACCATCAATCCGCTGGACATCGGCGAGTACACGGGGGCGATCGGCCTGCCGATTTCCTCCACCGAGGTGGCCATCCGCGACGAGGAGGGAAATGACGTCACGCTGGGCCAGCCGGGGGAACTGTGCGTGCGCGGCCCACAGGTCATGAAGGGCTATTACAAACGGTCCGAGGAAACCGCGAAGGTCATGTTCGCCGACGGCTTTCTGCGTACCGGTGATGTCGCCGTCATGGACGACAGGGGTTACGTGCGCATCGTCGACCGCAAGAAGGACATGATCCTGGTGTCGGGTTTCAACGTCTATCCGAACGAGATCGAGGCCGTGGCGGCGCTGCACCCCGGCGTGCTGGAGGCGGCCGCGGTGGGGGTGCCCGATGCGAAGTCCGGCGAGGCGGTCAAGCTGTTCGTCGTGAAGAAGGATCCGTCGCTGACGGCCGAGGCGCTGATCGCCCACTGCCGCGAGAATCTCACCGGTTACAAGGTTCCGAAACTCGTCGAGTTCCGCACCGAACTGCCCAAGACCAACGTCGGCAAGATCCTGCGCCGGGCGCTGCGCGAGGAACAGGCGGTCACGCCGGCGGCGTGAGCGGCGCGGCTAGACCAGCGTGCCGCCGTCCTTGCCGAACTGCTCGTCGCAGTAGCGATGCACTTCGGCCTCGATGCGTGGCTTGAGCATCTTCAGCAGGAAGCCGAGCCGCGCGACGATCTCGACGTGATGGCGGGTGATCTCCAGGTGCCCGCTCACGCCGGAGCGCGTGAAGACGAGGCGGTTGTCCTCCCAGCGCCAGTCGAGGTCGAATTCGTTCTCGAGATGCGCGGCGATCTTTTCGGCCGCGATGCGCGCCTTCGCACGCGTCAGGCCGTGGCTGCGGCGTATGCTGATGTCGTTCATGTCGCGCGTGGCGGCTCGCGCGCGGCCCGGGCGGCGCGAATCGCTTCGCGGAGAATCG
>JBBIUI010000076.1:0-10776 GCA_037440385.1 Rhodocyclales bacterium
CATCCGTCACCGGCACGCGCTGGTGGCCACGGCGCTCGTCGCGCTGATCACGTGGGGATGGCTGTCGGACTACGGTTCGGCACCGGCCGCCGACCGGAATCAGGCGGGCGAGAGCGCCCTCGCGCGGCTCGCCCCCGCCTCGCGCGCACCGTGGCATCATGACGATGACGATTGACTGGCCACGACACGATGCGCATCCTGCTCGTAGAGGACGATCCCCTGCTCGGCGACGGCATCCGCGCCGGACTGCGCCAGGCAGGGTTCGTCGTCGACTGGGTGCGCGACGGCGTCGCGGCGCAGGCCGCGATCGCCGCGGAGCCCTTCGCCGCGCTGGTGCTCGACCTCGGCCTGCCACGCATGTCCGGGCTCGATCTGCTGCGCAGGCTGCGGGCCGCGCACGACCCGATCCCGGTCCTGATCCTGACCGCCCGCGACACGTATGCGGACCGCATCCGGGGTCTGGACACCGGCGCGGACGATTATCTCGTCAAGCCGTTCGATCTGGGCGAGCTCGCGGCGCGGCTGCGCGCGCTGCTGCGCCGCACGGCGGGTTCCCCGGAACCGCTGTTGCGCGTGGGCGCGATCGAGCTCGATCCGGCCGGACACAGCGTGCGGCTCGACGGACGCGCGGTCGAACTGTCGGCGCGCGAGTTCGCGCTGCTGCATGAACTGATGGCAAATGCCGGACGGGTGCTGTCGCGCCGCCAGATCGAGGAACGGCTCTACGCCTGGGGCGAGGAAGTCGAGAGCAATGCGGTCGAGGTGCATGTGCATCACCTGCGCCGCAAGCTCGCACCCGAGCTGATCCGCACCGTGCGCGGCGTCGGCTATCTGCTGCCGGCGCCACCCGCATGACCCCCGCGCCGCGCCCCCGCTCGCTGGCCGGCCTGCTGCTCGCACTGCTGATCTCGGCGGTCACGCTGACCTCGCTCGCCACGGCCGCCATCAGCTACTTCACGGCCCGCGGCGAGGTCGACGAGATCCTCGACGGACATCTGGCCCAGGCGGCCTCGCTGCTGATCGTGCAGCTCGGCCACGAGCTCGACGAGATCGACACCGAACACGCGCCGACGCTGCACGAGGACGCGCGCAAGGTCGCGTTCCAGGTCTGGGAGGGCGGACGCGTGCTGCGGCTGCGCTCGGCCAACGCACCGCCGGATGCGCTCGCCGGCCCCGCGGGAGGCTTCAGCGAGCGACTCGTCGACGGGCGCCGCTGGCGCATCTTCAGCCAGTGGAGCGGGGATCGCGGCTATCTGGTGCATGTGGCCGAGCGCGCGGACACCCGCGAGAAGCTCGCGCGCAAGCTCGCGGCACGCCAGCTCCAGCCGATGCTCGTCGCGATCCCGTTGCTCGCGCTGCTGGTGTGGCTGGCGGTGCGCCGCGGCCTGCATCCGCTGCGCGCGCTCGCGCGCCAGGTCGCGCAACGCGAGGCGCAGAACCTGGCCCCGGTCGAAGCCGCAACGGCCCCGCGCGAGGTCCAGCCGCTCGTCGCGCAGCTCAACGCGCTGCTCGCGCGCCTGGGCGCATCGCTCGACTCCGAGCGCCGGTTCACCGCGGACGCCGCGCACGAGCTGCGCACGCCGCTCGCGGCGATCCGCACCCAGGCGCAGGTGGCACTCGGCGAACACGAGGTCGGCGCACGCCGTCATGCGCTCGAGGCCGTGCTCGCCGGCTGCGACCGGCTCACGCGTCTCATCGAGCAACTGCTGACGCTCTCGCGACTCGATGCGCAGGACGCCGAAACCCGGTTCTCGTCCTGCGCGCTCGACGAACTCGCCGCACAGGCCGTCGCCGAGTCCGCTCCCGCGGCTGCCGCGAAGGACGTCGACCTCGCGCTCGAAGCGCCGCAGCCGCTCGAGGTTCGGGGCAACGCCGACCTGCTTCGCGCCTGCCTGCGCAACCTGCTCGACAATGCGGTGCGCTACAGCCCGGCGGGTGCGAGCGTCCGGCTGTCGCTGTTCGACGAGGCCGGCCGTGCGCGGATCACCGTCGAGGACAGCGGACCGGGCATCCCGCGCGAGGAGCGCGACCGCGTGCTGGAGCGCTTCCACCGGCTGCTGGGCAGCGGTGCCGAAGGCAGCGGACTGGGCCTGTCGATCGTCGCGCGCATCGCCGAGCTGCACCACGCCGAACTGCGGCTGGAGGACAGTACGCTGGGCGGACTGAAGGTGACGATCGACCTGCCTGCGGCCGCGTCGCGCCGAACCGCCGTGCCGTGAGCCGGACCGCCGTGCCGTGACCCCGGGCGGGGGTGACCGCCCGCGGCCGCGCGGATCACCCCCGCCGTCCCCCGAGCGCGACGGGAACGTTCAGGCTCGCGCCGGCGCGCAGCACGCGAAGCACGACCCGGTCGCCGACGCGCTTGTCGTCGAGCAGCTTGCCGAGCGCCTCCTCGCTGTCGACCGCCACGCCGTCGACGGCCTGCAGCACATCGCCCGGTATGATGCCACCGTCATCGGTGATCTTCGAGCCGCGCAACCCGGCCGCGGCGGCCGCCGAGCCCGGTTCGACGTCGAGGATCAGGATGCCCTTGACGCCCATCTTCGCGACGACCGCCGTACTGACCTGCTGGTGGATCACGATCCCCAGCGACGGGCGAAGGTAGCGACCGGTGGCGATCAGCTCCGGCACGACCCGATTGACGAGATCGGCCGGCACCGCGAATCCGATCCCGGCGCTCGCGCCCGACGGGCTGTAGATCGCCGTGTTGACGCCGATCAGCCGCCCCGCGCTGTCGAGCAGCGGCCCGCCCGAATTGCCCGGATTGATCGCCGCGTCGGTCTGGATCAGGTGATGGATCGGTTCGTCGTTCCTGCCCGAGATGCTGCGGTCGAGCGCGGAGATGATGCCGGCGGTCACCGTGTAGTCGAGCCCGAACGGGTTGCCGATCGCGATGACCTTCTGCCCGACGACGAGGTCGTGGCTGCTGCCCAGCGGGATCGGCGCAGGCTTGCGGCCCGGCAGATTCACACGCAGCACGGCGAGGTCGTGATCCGCGCTGGCGCCCACCAGCGTGGCCCGTACCGCGCGCTGATCGCTCAGGCGCACCGTCGCACCCTGGGCTCCGGCGATGACATGGTAGTTGGTCACGATGTGGCCCTGCTCGTCCCAGAAGAAACCGGAGCCGGTTCCGCGCGGCACCTCGCGGACGTTGCGCGTCCACGGATTGACGGTGCGCGCGAGCGTCGTGATGAACACGACCGCGGGACTCGCGCGCCGGAAGATCTCGATGGTATTGCGCTCGTCGCCGCCCAGCTCTGCGCGCGGCGCGACCGCGCGCGGCTGGCCGGGGGCGCGCGCCCACGATGCGGCCGGGCCGAAACAAAGCGCCGCGGCCAGCCCGAGCAGCAGCGTTCGGCGAATCGCCGGCAGGAATCGATGGGGGTTCATCGGACGCCTCGAATGCAGGCAATGATAGCGCGCGCACCGCGATTCAACCCAGATTGTCCATTGGAACGCGAGCGGATCGGGCAGCCGAGGGCGAGCAGGGCTGCGGTTGCCGATCACCGTGTCTATCGGCGAGGAGCGCGGGCGCAAAGATGCCGCCCGCAGGCCCCAAGCCGCCGCGTAGGGCAAATGCGGTAGGGGTAACTGCCCTCGAACAGCCTCTGCCCGGTCTAATGGACAATCTGGGTTCAACGCAGCGCCGGCCCCTCGCCGAACACGTCGCGCAGCGCACGCAGGTTGGCCAGTTCGCGCGCCGCCTCGGGGTGCTGGCCGTAGACCTCGCGAAACCAGGCGCGAAACCGCTCGAGCGCACCGTGGCGATCGAGCACGGTGGCGAGCACGTTCAGCGCGTCGATGGGTTCGTCATATCGTCCCGCTCGCACGCGGTCCGGCGGGCCGTAGAACAACGTCATGATTCGCCGCCGCGACGGATCTCCGCCCGGCTCGTCGAACGTGATCACCAGCAGGCTGTCGTTCACGCGCGCCCACTGCGCATAGGGTCCGATGTTTCGCCGCAGCCAGACATCGGCCACCGTGGCCGTGCCGCTGTGCAGATCGTGCCGCTCGTTGGGAATGACGAGCGACACCGCGGGCAGCCGTTCGAAGCCGATCGCCTCGCCGCCGGCGTCGACCGCGAAACCGCGGTAACGCACGCCGTCCGGATCGACCGTATCGGCGAAGCCGAGATTCGAGTGCACCGGCAGCACGAAGCGGGCGCGCGCGGCGGGAATCGTCCGACCCGTCAGGTTCACCCAGTTGATCGCCGGGTTGTGCTTGCGCCGGTACTCGTCGCGCAGCCTCTGCGGATCCGCGGCGCCGTCGTATCGCGGATGGGGCAGCGACTCGCTGAACGACGCGAAGCTGCCGCCCGCGGCGAGGATCGCCGCGCCCAGATTGGGCGTCGTGAAAGGCCGCCACTGCGGCGGAATCATCCCGTTGCCGATCCCCACGCGGGTGTTCGCGACGGGGCGATCGAGCCGCCTGCCGGCCGCATCGCGCCGCGCGGTGCCGAGCGGATACTCCGGCGAGTCCGCCGGCGCTTCGAAAGAATCCGGGGTGACGCCCTGGTGATGGCCGGAGAACAGGTACAGATAATTCGGCTGGCTCGGGCGCGCAGGCAGCGGCGCGGACTCGCCGGCGGGAATCGCGCCGTAGGGCAGGCTCGCCGAGCGCGCGTTCGTCATCATCGCACCGCCTGCTGCCAGCGAATTCACGAAAGGCATGTCGCGGTTGCCGACGATGTCCTCGTAGCTCGCGTTCTCGAGTACGACAAGCACGGTGTGCGCAGGCTTCCATCCGGCCGCCGCCGCGCCCGTGGCCAGCACCAGCGTCAGCGCGGCGAACCGGCGCATTACAGCCGCAGCAGATGCTCGCGGTAGTGCTTCAGTTCCGCGATCGACTCGTGGATGTCGGCGAGCGCCTCGTGCCGGTTGTGCTTCGTGAAGGACTTGTAGACGTCGGGCTTCCAGCGCCGCGCGAGCTCCTTGAGCACGCTGACATCGAGATTGCGGTAATGGAAGTACGCCTCGAGCTGCGGCATGTAGCGCGCCATGAAGCGCCGGTCCTGGCAGATCGAGTTGCCGCACATCGGCGAGGTACGCGGGGGAACGTGGGCCTTCACGAATTCGAGACACTGCGCCTCGATCTGCGCTTCCGATTCCTGCGCCGCGCGCACCCTGTCGATCAGGCCCGACCGGCCGTGCGCGCTCCGGTTCCATGCATCCATCATGCCGAGTACCTCATCGGCCTGATGCACGACGAGCACCGGGGCCTCGGCCACCGTCTCGAGCTGCGCGTCGGTGACGACCATCGCAATCTCGAGGATGCGGTCGCGATCCGGATCGAGGCCGGTCATTTCCATGTCGAGCCAGACGAGCCGGCTTGCGTCCTGTGCCATAATGCGCGCCGCTTTCCGGGAACGGGAAAGGGCGCCATTCTGTCATAGATCGGTGGCCGACGAACTGCTCGCATGGCACAGGTCTTCTCCGTCGTTTTTCTCGTGACGCTCGCCGCAGACACGGCGCTGCGGCTGTGGCTCGCCGTTCGCCATCTGCGTTGCGTGCGGGCGCATCGCGACTCGGTTCCGGCGCCGTTTTCCGCATCGATTCCGATCGACGCGCACCGCAGGGCGGCCGACTACACCGGCGCGAAACTGCGTCTGGCGCTCGCGCAGACCGGCTTCTCCGCGCTGTTTCTCCTCGCGCTGACGCGCGGCGGCGTGCTGCAGGCGCTGTTCGACTTTTGGTCGAGCCGGCTCGCTCCGCAGGGCCATGCGCATGGCATCGCGTTCGTCATCAGCGTGGTCGCGCTCGGTTTCCTGGCCGATCTGCCTTTCACGCTGTACCGCACCTTCGTCATCGAGCAGCGCTTCGGCTTCAATCGCACGGCCCCGCAACTGTTCGTGATCGACCTGATCAAGCAGGCGGCGCTCGCCGCCGCGATCGGTGCGCCGCTGCTGCTGGCGGTGCTGTGGCTGATGGGGCACATGGGCGCGGCATGGTGGCTGTACGTCTGGATCGCCTGGCTGGGCTTCAACCTGCTGGTGCTGCTGATCTACCCGACGTGGATCGCGCCGCTGTTCAACGAATTCGCGCCGCTCGCCGACGCGCAGCTCGCGGCGCGCATCGACCGCCTGATGGAACGCTGCGGCATGCGCCCCGCCGAACTGTTCGTCATGGACGGATCGAAGCGCAGCGCCCACGGCAATGCGTATTTCACCGGGTTCGGCGCGGCCAGGCGCGTGGTCTTCTTCGACACGCTGATCGCGCGATTGCAGCCGCAGGAGATCGAGGCGGTGCTCGCGCACGAACTCGGACATTACCGGCTGCGGCACGTGTGGAAGCGCGTCGCGCTGATCGCGGCGGCGAGCCTCGCCTTCCTGTGGTCGCTCGGAATCCTGATCGGCGAGCCGTGGTTCTATCTGGGTCTCGGGATGCACGGACAAAGCACCGCCGTCGCACTGACGCTGTTTGCGCTCGTGCTGCCGGTATTCACGTTTCCGCTGCAGCCCGTGGCCGGCCTGCTCTCGCGCCGCCACGAATTCGAGGCCGACGCGTTCGCCGCCCGGCTCAGCTCGGGCGCCGACCTCGCCAGTGCCCTGGTCAAGCTGTACCGCGACAATGCGGCGACGCTGACCCCCGATCCGCTCTACTCGGCGTTCCACGATTCGCACCCGCCCGCCGGCGAGCGCATCGCGCGGCTGCTCGGCCGGAGCGCAGAAGAAGCCACGTTTCCGGGCGGGCGGCACGCGGCCGCCCGGCCGACCTGAACCGCCGCCCGCGCCCATCGCTTCTCACCCACCGGAGAAATCGCCATGACTCGTGACGAGCTCGCTTCCCGCCACTGCGCGCCGCACGCCGGTGCCATCGACCGGCTCACCGATGCCGAGGTCGCGCGGCTGCTGGCCGCGCTGCCCGGCTGGAGCGTCGAGAACGGCCGGATCGCGCGCACCTGGCACTTCGCGAATTATGACGAAACGATGGCCTTCGCGAACGGCGTCGCATGGCTCGCGCAGCGCGAGAACCATCATCCGGAGCTCGTCGTGGGCTACGACCGCTGCCGCGTCGCCTACTCGACGCACGACGTCGGCGGCCTGTCGATGAACGACTTCGTGTGCGCCGCGAAGATCGAAGCGTTGCGCAGTCTTTGACGGCGCTGTGCGGCCGCGTGGTGGTCGCCTGCGGCCGCCACTACCGGGTCGAGCTCGAGGACGGCCGCACGCTCGACGCCTTTCCGGCAACGCGCCGCGGCACGTTCGCCTGCGGCGATGTCGTCGAACTCGAGCCGGCGGGAGACGGGCGCGGAATCATCGTTTCGATGCGGCCGCGAACGAGCCTGCTGATGCGCAGCGACGGCGCGCGCGACAAACCGATCGCGGCCAACGCCGGCCAGGTCATCGTGGTCGCGGCGACCGAACCGGGCTTCAGCGACGAGCTGATCTCGCGTGCCCTGGTCGCGGCGGAACATCAGGGGCTCGACACGCTGATCGTGCTCAACAAGATCGACCTCGCCGGGAGGCTGGCCGAGGCCAGGGCGAAGTTCGCACCGTTTGCCGCAGCCGGCTACCGCGTGATCGAGCTGTGCGCCCTGCGCAGCATCGCGCCACTGCGCGCGTCGCTCGCAGGCAGGCTCAGCGTGCTGGTCGGACCGTCCGGCTCGGGCAAGTCGACGCTGATCAACGCGCTGGTGCCGGGTGCCGCCGCGCGCACGAACGCGATCTCGCAGGCACTCGACTCGGGCAGGCACACGACGACGATGGCGCGGCTCTACCCGATCGATGCGCGCAGCGCCGTCATCGACTCTCCGGGCATGCAGTGGTTCGGCATCGCTCACATACCGGACGAGTCGCTCGCGGGACTGTTTCCGGAATTGCGGACCTACGCGGGCCGCTGCCGCTTCCGCGATTGCCGGCACGACCGGGAGCCCGGCTGCGCGGTGCGCGAAGCGCTGGAGTCGGGCGCGCTGAGCCACGCACGCCATGCGCATTTCCTGAAGCTGCGCGCGCGCTGACGCCCGGGCGCGCGGCGATCGGCGGACGGCCGCCGGCCGTCACACCTTGCTGGCGCGGTGAAAGCCGACGGTTCCGCCGAGAACCGGGATCCCGACGACTCTGGAGAACCCGAGACCATGCAGCAGGTCGCTCAGTTCCTGGGCCGAATAGAACATACGGATCGCCTCGACGAAGTAATCGCGGCAGCGCAACGCCGCGGCGCCGCTGCCGAAGGCCCGGGAGATCACGGCGAGGCACGCTTTCAGGTACAGGCAATAGATCTCCTCGGTGAACCGGTTCGCGGGCCGCAGCATGTCGCAGTGGTAGAAGCGTCCGCCCGGCTTGAGTACCCGGTTGATCTCGGAGAACACCCTCAGAACGCGAAGGTGGCGGGTCGCCCATTGCAGCGTCACGACATCGAAATGATTGTCGGGAAACGGCAGGTGATGAACGTCGCAGATCGTGCTGTTGATGCGAAAACCCTGCTGCCCCGCGCGGCTGCGGCCGACTTCCTGCATGGCGGCACTGCGATCGACGGCATAGACATCGAGCGTGGGCTGCTTCTTCAGCAGATGGATGCCGACCGCATTGGTCCCCGCGCACACGTCGAGCACCCGGTGATGGGGCTGGACCTCGACGGTCGCCAGGAAGCGCTCGCGCAGCCGGTCGATCAGGCCGAGCGTCGCGAACGCGTTCGCCCGGTCGTAATAGGCCGCCACATCCGAGAACACGTCGTTGATGTCGTTCGTCCAGATCGGCCCGAACGCCCGTTCGCGCGCCGTCTCCCGGCGTGCATAGATGTCGTTCACGTCTGCTCCCCTTTGTCGCAGCGGACCTGCCTCGGCCCGCCCGGAACCCGAATGCGCCCTCACAGCCGCTCGAAGATCCCCGCGATGCCCTGTCCGCCACCGATGCACATCGTGACAACCGCATATCGCTTGCCGGTGCGCTGCAGTTCGTAGATCGCCTTGACCGTCAGCAGCACCCCGGTCGCGCCGAGCGGGTGGCCGAGCGCCACCGCACCGCCGTTGGGATTGACCTTTTGCGGATCCAGTTCGAGGTTCTTCGAAACGGCCAGCGCCTGCGCGGCAAATGCCTCGTTCGATTCGAACAGGTCGATGTCCCCCACCTTCAGGCCCGCGCGCTCGAGCGCCTTGCGCACCGCGGGGATCGGCCCCTCGCCCATGTAGGCCGGGTCGACCCCCGAGTGGCCGTACGCGACCAGCCGCGCGAGCGGTGAGAGACCCTGGCGCTGCGCGGCCGCGGCATCCATCAGCACGACGGAAGCGGCCGCGTCGTTTATGCCCGACGCATTGCCCGCGGTGACGGTGCCGTCCTTCCTGAACACCGCCTTCAATTTGCCCATTGCTTCGATCGACGCGTCACGCCGCACATGCTCGTCGGTGTCGAAGATCACCGTACCCTTCCTGCTCGCGATTTCGATGGGCAGGATCTGCGACTTGAAGCGCCCGGCGTCGATCGCCGCGGCGGCGCGCCTGTGGCTTTCCACCGCGAACGCATCCTGCTGGGCCCGCGTGATGCCGTGGCGCGCAGCGACGTTCTCGGCGGTGACGCCCATGTGAACGGTGTCGAACGGATCCGTGACCGCGCCGACCATCATGTCGATGAGCCTGGCGTCATTCATGCGCGCGCCCCAGCGTGCCGCGGGCATGCCGTACAGTGCCCGGCTCATCGACTCGACGCCGCCCGCCAGCGCGCAATCGGCGTCGCCCAACTGGATCGCATTGGCCGCCGTGACGATCGCCTGCATGCCGGATCCGCACAGCCGGTTGAGCGTCAGCGCGGGAGTCTCCTTGGGGATGCCGCCGTGGATCATCGCCACGCGCGACAGATACATGTCCTTCGCCTCGGTGTGGATGACGTTGCCGAACACGACGTGGCCCACCTGCGCCGGATCGATCTTCGCACGCACGACCGCTTCCTTCACCACCCGTGCGGCGAGCTCCGTCGGCGCGACATCCTTGAGCGTGCCACCGTAATCCCCGATCGCCGTGCGTACCGCACTGACGATCACCACTTCGCGTTTGTTAGGCACCTGCGTTCCCTCCGGCTCGTTATGTTCCGACCCAGCCGGCGATTCCCGTCAGTGCGATGAGCAGCAGCAACAGCACCAAGGTTCGCCAGACGAGGCCGATCGTACCCTGCATGACATCGACGTCCGCGACCTCCCCGATGCCCAGTTCGGGACGATCGGAGGACGCGCCGTTTCCCTCATCGCGCATGCCGAGGCGCACACCGAGCGCCCCGGCACCGCTTGCGAGCAGTATACCGGAACCCGCGTCGGCCCATCCCGCGGCCTGGGTGCGCCAGCAGTACAGCGCATCCTCGAAATTGCCGACCACCGCAAAGCACACGGCGGTCAGACGCTGCGGCAGCCAGTCGATCGCTTCG
Organism: Rhodocyclales bacterium; assembly: GCA_037440385.1. GTDB lineage: Bacteria > Pseudomonadota > Gammaproteobacteria > Burkholderiales > Rhodocyclaceae > CG2-30-68-42. The sequence continues at coordinate 10,349 of JBBIUI010000076.1, forward strand.
CCGGCTCGCCGGGCGAAGCGGCCGAATCCTTCCGTGCCGGCGACGCGCCAGCGCTCGTCGAGCACACACGCCAGGCGGTAGAGCAGCGCACCGGAAGGCCCCGGCAGCAGCACGAACCACACGATCACCGCGAACACGTACCGGTAGGAATGGATCAGCGCCTGCTCGATCGCGAGCCGGGCGATTTCCTTCGTTCCCGCCACCTCGATCGGCCGCCCGCACCATTCGCCGACCAGCGAACGCGCGCGATCCGTCTCGCCCATGCGCAGCGCCAGGTGGATGTCCGTGAAGAAGTGACTGAACTGGCGCACACCCATCGTCAGATAGAGCACCAGTACGTTCAGTGCCCAGGCGCCGAGCGGACTGGCCGCAAACACGGCGGCATACAGCGCCCACAGCGCCGCGGCCGGAATGACCGCGCCGAGGCA
>JBBIUI010000077.1:0-10463 GCA_037440385.1 Rhodocyclales bacterium
GGCCGGCGTCGATGTGAATGTCCACCCGGCCAAGACCGAGGTGCGGCTCCGTGATGCGCGCAGTGTGCATCAGTTCGTCTTCCATGCGGTGCAACAGGCGCTCGGCCGGCCGCCGGCGGCGGTGCCGGTGCAAGCTGCGCACGCAGCCGCACCGCGCCAGGCCGGACTGTCCGTGGAACAGCCGATCGCGAGCTATCTCGAATTCGCCGCGCGCGCTGCGGCCGATGCGAGCGCCGCGCAGACCGACCGCGCGCACTCCGGCGACGGACCGCCGCTCGGCTACGCACTGGCGCAACTGCACGGCCTGTACGTGCTCGCGCAAAACGCGAGCGGCCTGGTGCTGGTCGACATGCACGCGGCCCACGAGCGCATCGTCTATGAACGGCTCAAACGCTCGCTCGATGACGCGGCGCCCGCAACCCAGTCGCTGCTCGTCCCGGTGCTGATCGATGCGAACGAGATCGAGACGGCGACCGCGACCGAACACGCCGCGACGCTCGCCGCACTGGGTTTCGACGTGTCCGCGGCCGGGCCGAACCGGCTCGCGGTGCGATCGCTACCCGCGCTGCTCGCGCGTGCGCCGGTCGCCGAACTGATGCACGCCCTGCTCGACGAGCTGGCCCGGCTGGGTGCACACCATGCGTTCGATGCGGCGCGCAACGAACTGGCTGCGACGCTCGCCTGTCACGCCGCGGTGCATGCGCACCACGCGATGACGCTGCCCGAGATGAATGCGCTGTTGCGCGAGATGGAGTCCTGCGAGCGCGCCGACCAGTGCAATCACGGGCGGCCGACCTGGGTGCAGCTCACGCTGCCCGAGCTCGACCGGCTGTTCCTGCGAGGGCGCTGACCGGACCGGGCATGGCTACGAGGTCGCCGGCGGCAGGCGTTCCAGGACCGTGTCGCCCACCTCCCGCGAGAACAGCAGTTGCAGGTGGCCGATACCCTTCAGGACGACGTTCTGGGCACCATCGAGCCGCTGCGCGGCCTGGGGCACGACGAAGTTGTCATGCACGCTGTAGATCGCCGTCACCGGCAGGCCCTCCGGCAGCGGCCAGGACGCCATCGCGGCGAGCCACGCGCTGCCCGGACGCATCTGCTGCGCGTTGCGCCCCGGCCCCGCGGCGGCAAGCTCGCTGCCGCGATGCGGACTGCCCAGCGTGATCAGGCAGGCGACGCGCGCCGCCGTGTGGCGGGCCAGATAGCCGCGTGCGACCAGCCCTCCCATGCTGTGCCCGAGGATCACGACGCGCTGCGCGCCGGTGCGTTCGCACACTTGCTCGATGCGCGTCCGTAGCCGTTCGACGCCGCCGTCGATCGATCCGAACAGCGGCTCCAGATTCACGCTCGCCACGCAGTAACCGGCGCGCTCCAGTCTCGCGCGCAGCCGCCACCATGAACCCCGGTTGCAGAAATAGCCGTGCACGAGCAACACGGTTGCGGTGCGAGCCGGGAACAGGCGATCCGGCCCCATCACGAGGCGCTCGAACGGCTGCGCGAACAGGTACAGCACGAGGAACGCGCCGATCTCGCCGCCGACGAGCCGCGCCGCCGCGAGCGGACCGATGCGCTGGCCCGGCGCGCGCGGGCTGCGCCGCACCCACGCCCAGGCGAAGGTCGCGACGATGAAGGCGGCGCGTGCGCCCAGCGCGATCGAGGCTGCGACGAGCACCGCCTTCGCGCCACTGGCCGAGGCCAGTCGCACGGATACCCAGCCGAGCAGGACATAGGCCGCGAGCTCCGCGCATAGCGCGATCCGGAGGATGCGCGCGAGCATCAGCCGATCGCCGGTGCCGGCGCCCCGGTGAGCACCTCGGCGAGCCGGCTGGCATTGCGCGCGACGAGCCCGTAGATCGAAAGCTGCGGGTTCGCGCCGACCGAAGTCGGAAAGACCGAGCCGTCGAACACCGACAGGTTGGCGAGCTGATGATGGCTGCCATCGGCGCGCACGACACCCCGCTCGGGTTCGGCCGACATCGCGCAGCCGCCCATCACGTGCGCGCTGACCACGCGGGTGACGAAGGGACGCATGGTGAGTGCGGCGATGCCCGCCTTCGCTTCGCGCCAGGAATCGTAACCGCGGCAGTGCTCATGCACCGGGCACACGCGGCGCGCGCCGGCGGCGAACTGGATCTCCGCCATCGCGAGGAAGGCGCGCCGGACCGCCTCCCAGAACGGCTCCCCGAGCGGGTAATCGAGCAGCGGGGTGCCGTCCTCGCGCAGCTCGACGACACCGCCGCGGCTGTCCGGGTGAAAACCGTCGCGAATCAGCGCCAGCAGCACGTGGGTGTGCGGGAATTCCCGCATGCGTTGCGCGTGTTCGTCGCCGAACCCGTGCAGCGTCGTCGCGACCAGCACCGGATGCAGCGGCGGCACCTCGAGCTTGAAGCCGAGCGGACCGTCGATCGGGTACTGATCGAGGAAGTGGTCCGAATACAGCGATTGCGGCGCGCCCGACCAGCCGGCCACGCGCTCGGGCATCGTCGCGGCGACGACGACCGTCGGATGCAGGAACGTGCGGGTGCCGAGCACGCCGTGCGGGTCGGGCGCGCGGCTTCGCGCGAGCAGCGCGGGCGAGCCGATCGCGCCGGCCGCCGCCACATAGTGGCTTGCGACGACGCGCACCGCGACGCCACTCGCGTGAATGCCATCGGCATCCATCGCCCGGCACGCGAGCGCGCTCACCCGGTCGCCGCGGATCTCCAGACGCTGCGCCCGCAGGCGGGTGAGCAGCGTCGCGCCGCGCGCCAGCGCCGCGGGCAGCGTCGTCACCAGCATCGAGCGCTTGGCATTGGTCGGGCAGCCCATGCCGCAGTAGCCGAGATTCCAGCAGCCTTCGACGTTGCGGCGCATCGTCTCGACCGGTATGCCGAGCGCACGCGCGCCGCGCGCGAGGGCCTCGTTGTTGGCGTTCGGCGGCACGTTCCAGGTCCGGATCGACAATCGTCGCTCCATCGCCGCGAACCACGGCGCGAGCGCCTCTTCGGTCAGTTCCTTCAGTCCGAATCGCTCTCGCCAGAACTTCAGCGTAGCCGCCGGCGTGCGGAAACTGGTGGTCCAGTTGACGGTGGTCGATCCGCCGACGCAGCGCCCCTGCAGGATGTTGATCGCCTTGTCGCGCGTCTTGCGGGCTGCCGATTCCTGATACAACGCGGGATAGGCGCGCGCTTCGCGCATGCGGAAATCGCGTGTGCTCTCGAGCGGCCCCTCCTCGACGAGCACGACGCGCAAGCCCGCCTCCGCGAGGATCTGCGCGCACACTGCGCCGCCCGCGCCCGTGCCGACGATCGCACAATCGGCCTCGAAGTGCGCCGGCCCCGAGAGCCGCGAGACATCCACCACGCGCCAGCCGGCAGCGCGGCCTTCCACCCAGGGATCGCGGATCGTCATACGAGTTCAGGCGGACCCGGATAGCCGATCCCCGCCCACGCCTGCTCGCCGGCGTACCAGGAACCGATGACGAGGTCATGAAGCGCGTGATAGCCGGATTGCAGCGACGCGAGGCGGCTGCCGCGCCAGCGTTCGAGGAAGCGCGCGACCTGGCGCGGGTCGGCCTGCGGCCACGGCGACATCACGCCGGCGAGCGCGATGCGCGCCGGCGCGAGCCCGAGCAGCGCGAACAGCTCGAGCAGCTCGCGCTGCGCGCCAGCGCCGAGCCTGCCGATCGCCTGTTCCACCCGGCCGACCAGCTCGCCGATCGCGGCTTCGCGCGCGCGCTGCGGCAGCGCACCGGCGAGCAGCACCGGCGCGAGCGCCGCGACGAGCCCGCGCGCCGTGTCGTCGAGCCGCGGCCACCCGTCCGACCGGAGCGCCGCGCGCCGCCCCAGCCACGCACCGGCCGCCGCCAGCACCAGCGTGCCCGCGACGCCTGCCTGGATGAACCGCCTGCGCGTGACCATCCGCTCAGCCCAGCATCCGCCGCAACAAGCGCTCGAACATCCTGCCGTAGGGCGGTGCCAGCAGGCCGGCGCCATTCACGCGCGCCTGGAAGAAGACCGCCTTCTTGTTCGAAAACGTCTCGAAGCCCTCGCGCCCATGGTAGCGTCCCATGCCCGACGGACCGACGCCGCCGAACGGCAGGTCGTCCTGCGCGATGTGCATGATCGTGTCATTGACGGTGACGCCGCCCGACACGGTCTCGCGCAGCACGCGGTCGATGCGCGCGCGGTCGCGCTCGAAGCAGTACAGCGCGAGCGGGCGCGGCCGCGCGTTGACGTAGTCGATCGCCTCGTCGAGGCTGGCGTAGGGAACGAGCGGCAGGATCGGTCCGAAGATCTCCTCGCGCATCAGCGCACCGTCTTCGGGCGCGCCGAGCACTGCGCACGGCGGGATTCGGCGCGTGGCCGCATCCGGGCCGGGCAGCGACGAGGACAGCGCGATCACCCGCGCGCCACGCGCGATTGCCTCGTCGAGGCCAGCGACCAGGCGCTCGAAATGGCTGCGTTGGCTGATGCTGCTGTAATCGGGCGTCGCGGCGAGAGCGGGATACCGACGATCGACGACGGCGCGGGCCGCGTCGACGAAAGCCGCTTCGCTTCCCTCCGGCAACAGCACGTAGTCGGGAGCGATGCAGGTCTGCCCGGCATTCATGCATTTGCCGATGACGATCCGCTCGGCCGCGCGCCCGACCGGAAAACCCTGGCCCACCAGCGCCGGCGATTTCCCCCCGAGTTCCAGCGTCACCGGCGTCAGGTTCGCGGCCGCCGCGCGCATCACCGCGTGGCCCACGCGGGTCGACCCGGTAAACAGCAGATGGTCGAACGGCAGCGCGGCGAATGTCTCGCCCGTCGCGGCGTCGCCCTCGATCACCGCCACCTCGTCGTGAGCGAAATACCTCGTCGCGATCACGGCAAACAGCGCCGAGGTGCGCGGGGTCCGCTCGGAGACCTTGAGCATCGCCCGATTGCCCGCGGCCAATGCCGCCGCGAGCGGCGCCACCGCCAGATAGACCGGGTAGTTCCACGGCACGATGATGCCTACCACGCCGAGCGGCTGCACCACCACGCGCGCGCGCCCCGGCAGGAACCAGCGGGAGACGGCGCGCCGCTCGTCGCGCATCCAACCGGCGAGATGACCCAGCGCATAACGGATCTGTTCGAGGGCGGGGAAGATCTCGAGCAGGCGGGTCTCGTGGATCGAGCGGTTGCCGAAGTCTTCGCTCAGCGCATTCGCGAGCGCGTCCGCATTCTCGCGCAGCATGCGCGCGAGCGCGGCGAGACGCGCGCCGCGCACCACCCTCGACGGATTGCGCTGCGCGTCGAATGCACGCCGCTGCGCGTCGAACACCCGGCGCAGCCGCGAAGGCCCCGCGAGCGCGTCTGCCCCGACCCGTTCGTTCGCGCTCATGCGCATCGTCTCCCCGGCTGCGACCGCTCGCAGTCTAGCCGAAGGCGGTAGCCGAGGTTAGGCGATGATCCCTAAACCGTCGCGCCGGCACGTGGCGAAGCGCGCACCACCGGCCGGAGGATCCGCTCGCGGCGACCCGCTTTCTTCAGGAATGTCCTCCGAACGGTCGGCCCGGACTCCTGGGATCGCGCACCCGCTTCGCCCCGCCATCGGCGAAGCGCCCGGGCGGCGGCCGCGCCGCCGGGGCGGTTTCCCGGATAATTCGCCCAGCCGAGCCCGGACCCACATGACCCTGCCGTCCTTACCCGCGAACGAGCTGCCCGACAAGACGGCGGATGCGACCGAACTGCGCCGCCATCTCGCGGCCGCCAGCGCGCTGCGCCAGGCCGCGAAGGCCGATCCCGAAGTGGCCCGCGGGCGGATGCGCCTGCGGGAATGGCAGGCGGCGCGTCTCGAACGCACGCACCGCGATCTTCTCGGGCATGCGCGGTACGGCGCAGCCGCCGCCTTCTTTCTCAGCGACCTGTACGGGCCCAAAGACTTCAGCGAACGCGATGCGCAGGTCGAGCGCCTGCTGCCCACGGCGAGTGCGCTGCTGCCCGCCCGGGCGCTGCGCACGCTCGCCCTCGCGGTGGAAATGGACGCGCTGTCGGAGCGGCTCGATGCGGGGATCGCCGCCGAGCTCGCACTGGCCGGATGCGAGACGATCGACGAAGCCACCTACGCGGCGGCCTATCGCCGGGCCGGCCAGCGCGCATTGCGCGAGCGCCAGATCGCGCTCGTCGGCGAGATCGGCGAGGACCTCGACCGGCTCACCCGCATGCCGCTGCTCGCCGGCATCCTGCGTGCGATGCGCGCACCGGCACGGCTCGCCGGGCTGGAATCGCTGCAGGCATTTCTCGAACGCGGATTCACGGCGTTCCGCACCATGAACGGCGCCGCCGAGTTCATCGGGCTTATCGTCGCGCGCGAGCGAACGATCGCCGACCGGCTTTTCGCCGGCCACCCGCGGCCGTTCGAGACCGACTGAGAGCGGCCCGCACGACACGATCTGCCGGGACGCCGCTACGCGCGCCGCCGCCCGGATTGCCACGCCGGCCGGCATGCGGCCATAATCGAACCGAGGCAGGGCATCGAACCCGGATGAACGATCCTGCGGCGTGAGACCCGATGGCTGATCCGGGTTCAACGATCGAGGCGATACAGGTGGGCCAGGACATGCGCCCGGGATATTTCGCGTGTGCGATCGCGGCGGCGCTGCTGGGCGCGTGCTCGGTCGCGCCTCCCGTCGTTGCGCCGCGAGGCGAGGCGAGCGCCGCGCTCGCCCCGCGCTCGCTGTCCGCGGAAGTCGTGCTGTTCTCGTTGGGGCTGATCGATTCCGGCTACCGTTTCGGCGGACGCAATCCGGAAGCGGGACTCGATTGCAGCGCAATGGTGAGCCATGTCTTCGAGCGGGCGGCCGGTATGCGGCTGCCGCACAACGCCGCCGAGATCGCACGTCGCGCGCGCCCGGTCGAACGGCCGGCGCTGCGACCGGGAGATCTGGTGTTCTTCAACACCCTGGATCGGCCGTTCTCCCACATCGGCATCTTCCTCGGAGACGATCGCTTCATCCACGCGCCGAGCAGCCGCGGCCGGGTGCGGATCGACTCGCTGCGCAGCGGCTATTACGCGATGCGCTTCGAGGGCGCGCGCACGCTGTTCGAGGACTGATCGTCCGGCTCAGCCGCTCAGGGCGTTGATGATCGACGCCATTTCTTCGCGGGACTCGGCGACGATCGTCGCGAGCTGTTCCTGCGCGATGCGCGGCAGCGGTTCGATTTCTCCGCGCACGGCTTCGCGCATCTCGTCGGTCGCGAACGGATTGCGATGCTGCGCGATCTCGTTGGCGAGCGATACGACGTGGGCGAGCGTGCGCGGCACCGTCTCGCGCACCGGCAGTTCGTGCTCGGCGACCGCCTCGGTGACCTCCTCCGACATGCCCAATGCGCCCAGCACGGCATGACCGACGCTGGTATGCCATTCGAAGACGAGCTTGCCGAGCTCGACCGAATCGGCCGACAGTTCCGGCCGCCGGGAAGCGCGCGACAGCAGGTAGAACATGCCGATGTCGTGCACCAGGCCGGTGAACATCGCCTCGTGAGGATTGATCCGGGTGAGATGTTTCGCGACGACGAAGGACAGCGCCGCGACCTCGATGCAGTGTTCCCACAGCGCGCGCGTACGCGCTGCGTACGGTTCCATCTCCTTGGCCTCGAGCAACTGATCCATCGCCACCGTGATCGCCAACGTCCGGATCGACGCGAAGCCGACTCGGATCACGGCGCTTCTGAGGTCCGCGACCGGCTTGGCGGCCGGATTGAGCGCCACGGAGTTCGCCAGCCGCATCACCTTGACCGAGAGCAGCGGCTCGGACATGACGATGCGCGCCAGTTCCTCCGCCGTCACGTCCGGCGACTTGAGTGCCATGCGAACCTTGAGCGTGGCGTCGAGGAAGGTCGGAAAACTGATGTCGCCGGAGGACAGGTCCGCGGCGAGCTCCTGCAGGAATCGGTATTCGGGGGAATCCGGGCCGCTCACTTCGGTGCTCCTTGGTCACGATGGCAGGGAAACCGCGCGAGCCTGAACAGGCGCAGCACGAAGCCTGTAACGGTCGCGACGCCATCGACCTTTAGCGGGGCCGGTGATTGCGCCGCGTCCGAACGCCTGCTCGACGGATCCTGTGACGCGGTTGCCGTGCGGCGCTCATATACCACTATACCTAGCGTGTCAACCATGTCCGGAATACAAGAGAACACTGTAACATGCTGTTTTGTAACATCTTATAATTTCGCTCCGGCTCTTCCTTCAGGCGCCGTGCAGCGGTATGCTGTGCATCCCGTCGATCCACTTCCACACGCACGAACATGGCTACCGACACGCTGAAGGCCCATCAGAAGCCCGAGCATCCTACCGTCGCGAATCTGCCGGAACAGGAGATCTCGGCGGAAGTCCTGCAGGAGAAATACGCCAAGGGAAACGAGCGAAGCGCGCTTGAGGTGAGAACCCGGATCGCCCATGCGCTCGCGGGCGCCGAGTCCGAGGACAGGCGCGCCTTCTGGGAGAAGGAATTCCTCGACGCCCAGTTGAACGGCTTCGTGCCGGCCGGGCGCATCAACTCGGCGGCCGGCACCGATCTGTGTGCGACACTGATCAACTGCTTCGTGCAGCCGGTCGGCGATTCGATCTCCGAGATCGTCGACGGCAAGCCTGGCATCTACATCGCGCTGCTGCAGGCGGCCGAGACGATGCGCCGCGGCGGCGGCGTGGGCTATGACTTCTCTTCCATCCGGCCGGTGGGCGCGCTGGTCAAGGGGACGCAGTCGCGCGCGAGCGGCCCGGTGTCCTACATGCGGGTGTTCGACCGCTCCTGCGAGACGGTGGAATCGGCCGGTTCGCGCCGCGGCGCGCAGATGGGCGTGCTGCGCTGCGACCACCCGGACATCGAGGCCTTCATCCATGCCAAGGATCGCGGCGATCTGAGCAACTTCAACATCTCGATCGGCGTCACCGATGCCTTCATGGAGGCGGTGGAGCGCGACGGCGAGGTCGAACTCGTGCACCGGGCCGAACCGAGCGCGGACTTCAAGGCCGCCGGAGCCTTTCAGCGCGCAGACCTCACGTGGGTCTATCGCAAGCCGCGCGCGCGCGAGTTGTGGGAACAGATCATGCGTTCGACCTACGACCACGCGGAGCCCGGCATCCTGTTCCTGGACCGCATCAATCGCGACAACAATCTGTACTACTGCGAGACGATCGAGGCGACCAATCCCTGCGCGGAGCAGCCGCTTCCGCCCTATGGCTGTTGCGACCTCGGCTCGATCAATCTGACGCGCTTCGTCCGGCAACCCTTCACCGAGCAGGCCGAGTTCGACTTCGACGCGTTCGGTCGCGTGATCGAGGTTGCCGTGCGCATGCTCGACGACGTACTCGAGATCACGCGCTGGCCGCTACCGCAGCAGCGCGACGAAGCCGCCGCCAAGCGGCGCATCGGGCTCGGCTTCACCGGCCTGGGCGATGCGCTGATCATGCTGCGGCTGCGCTACGACAGCGAGCCCGCGCGCGCGATGGCCGCGCGCATCGCGCAGTACATGCGTGACCGCGCCTACCTGGCTTCGGTGGAGCTGGCCAAGGAGCGCGGCGCCTTTCCGCTGTTCAACGGCGACCTCTATCTGTCTGGCGGCAACTTCGCCTCGCGGCTGCCGGCCGAGATCAAGGAAGCGATCCGTGCGCAGGGCCTGCGCAATTCGCACCTGCTGTCGATCGCGCCCACCGGGACCATCTCGCTCGCCTTCGCCGACAACGCCTCGAACGGCATCGAGCCACCGTTCTCGTGGACCTACACGCGCAAGAAGCGCATGAGCGACGGCACCTTCAAGGAGCATGCGGTCGAGGACTACGCCTGGAGGCTGTACCGGCATCTGGGCGGCGACGTGGACGCCCTGCCGGAGTACTTCGTCACCGCGCTGGAGATCTCCGCCCAGGCTCACAAGGACATGGTCGCGGCCGTGGCGCCGTACATCGACACGAGCATCTCGAAGACCGTGAACGTTCCGGAAGACTATCCCTACGCCGACTTCGAGAGCCTGTACCTCGAGGCGTGGAAGTCCGGTCTCAAGGGCCTCGCCACCTATCGACCGAACAAGGTGCTCGGCGCGGTGCTCACCGTAGATGCCGGCGAGAAGAAGCAGCCGCAGGACGTGCGCATCGCCGAAGCCAACCGGCGGCTGTCGATCAAGACGCTGCCCGCGCCGGTGCTCGCCAGCCTGCGCTGGCCGGGCCGGCCCACGCTCACCGACGGCAACCCGGCGTGGACCTACATGCTGAAGACCCCGGCGGGCGAGTTTGCGCTGTTCGTCGGCCATATCGAGAACGGCAAGCGGGTGCCGTTCGAGGTCTGGGTCAATGGCTCCGATCAGCCGCGCGGGCTCGGCGCGGTGGCGAAGACCCTGTCGATGGACATGCGCGCCAACGATCCGGCCTGGCTGAAGCTCAAGCTCGACGTGCTCGCGAAGACGGTCGGCGACGAATCCTTCGAGTTGGGTTTCCCGCCCCACGGCGAGAAGAAGCGCGTGCCG
>JBBIUI010000078.1:0-10392 GCA_037440385.1 Rhodocyclales bacterium
CGCGAAATGCACGCTCTTGGGAACCTTGAAGTTCGCCAGCCGGCGCTTGACCGCCGCGATGATCTCCTGTGCGGTGATCGTGCCGCTCGCGGCTCGCACGACGACCGCCGCCACGGCTTCGCCGAAGTCCGGATGAGGCACTCCGATCACCGCCGACTCGGCCACGCCGGGCAGTGCGTCGATCACCGATTCGACCTCCTTCGGATACACGTTCAGCCCGCCCGTGATGATCAGATCCTTCGCGCGCCCGACGATGGAAAGATAGCCGTCGGCGTCGAAGCAGCCCAGGTCGCCGGTGCGGAAGAAGCCATCCGCAGTGAATTCCTCCTTCGTCTTGTCCGGCATCTGCCAGTAGCCCGAAAACACGTTCGCGCCCCTGACCTGGACCTGACCGGGCGTGCCCGGCGCGAACGGCGTGCCCTCGTCGCCGACCACGCGCACCTCGGTACCGGGCAGCGCAAGGCCGACGGTGCCGCAGCGCCGCTCGCCCGAGTAGGGGTTGGAGGTCAGCATGCCGGTCTCCGTCATGCCGTAGCGCTCGAGGATCGTGTGGCCGGTGCGCCGGCGGAACTCGCGGAACGTCTCGGGCAGCAGCGGCGCGGAGCCCGAGACGAACAGCCGCATGTTCCGGCAGACCTCGCTGCCGAATCCGGGCTCGGCCAGCAGCCGCGTGTAATAGGTCGGAACCCCCATGAACACGGTGGCACGCTCGAGCAGGGTCAGCGCACGCTTCGGGTCGAACTTCGGCTCGAACAGCATCGCGCTGCCGTTGGCCAGTGCGCAGTGGGTCGCCACGAACAGACCATGCACGTGGAATGTGGGCAGCATGTGCAGCAGTACGTCGCCCGGCCGGAAGCCCCAGAATTCATGCAGCACCAGCGCGTTGGCGGACAGGTTGCGGTGCGAGAGCATCGCGCCCTTCGACCGGCCCGTCGTGCCGGACGTGTACAGGATGGCGGCGAGCTCCTCGCCCGAGCACTCGACGCTGTCGAAGCGTTCCGACATGCCCGCCGCCGCGGCGGCGAGACTGCCCTCGCCATCGCTGCCCAGATCGTGCACCCGCGCCACGCCGGCCGCTCGGGCGAGCGCCTGCGCCTGCTCCACCGATTCGCTCCGGCACACGAACAGTCCGGGCTTCGCGTCTTCGAGAAAATACGCGACCTCGGCCGCCCGGTATGCTGGGTTCATGGGCAGGAACACCAGGCCGGCCCGCAGGCAGCCGAAGTACAGGAACAGCGCCTGTGGGGATTTTTCGACCTGCACCGCGACGCGATCACCCCTTTGCAGGCCGGCGCCGACCAGCAGGTTCGCGTAGCGGGCGCAGGCGCGATCGAGCTCCGCGTAGCTGTGATGCCTGCCATCCGGGAGGATCAGGCAGGGTGCCTCGCGATCCGCGGGGAAGCGCGCGGCGAGCAAGGCGTAGAGGTTCTGGTTCATCGTGTCACCTGGCGTGGGCCGGAAGCCACAGGGCGATCTGCGGAAAGAACGCGAGCACGATGATGGCTGCGACCATCAGCGCGATGAAGGGCAGCGTTCCGACGACGATCTCGCGCAGCCGGATGTCGGGCGCGATGCCGCTGATGACGAACAGATTCAGTCCCACCGGAGGGTGGATCAGCCCCATCTCCATCAACACGGTCATCACGATGCCATACCAGATCAGATCGATGCCGTGGGCATTGAGCGCGGGCAGGATCACCGGCATCACCATCAGGATGATGGCCACCGGCGGCAGGAAGAAGCCGAGCACTACGACGAGCACGTCCGCCCAGAAGAAGAACGCCCACTTGCCCAGCGGCAGCGAAACGAGCCACTGCGCGACCTCCTGTGTGATGTGCAGATAGCTCATCACGTAGGTGTAGAGGAAGGACATCGCGATGATCATCATCACCATGCACGACTCGCGCACGGTGCCCGACAGGATCAGCTTCAGGTCGCTCCAGCGCCAGCACCGGTAGATCACGATGACCATCAGCAGGCAGGCGAAGGCGCCGATTCCGGCGACTTCGGACGGCGTCGCCCAGCCGCCGTACAGCGCCAGCATGATGACGACGACGACCGCGACGAAGGGAGCGAGCCGCGGCAGCGTCTCCAGTTTCGCCCGCCAGTCCGAGCGCTCGGCATCCTCGGCAACGCTGCCTGCGCCCGGTGCCGCACGCCGCTCCCGGCGATAACCGATCGCGACCCAGATCATGAACAGCACGCTCAGCAGCAGGCCGGGGCCGATTCCGGCGAGGAACAGCTTGCCGATCGACTGCTCGGTGACGATGCCGTACAAAATCAGCGTCAGCGAGGGCGGGATCAGGATGCCCAACGTGCCGCCCGCGGCGATGATGCCGGAGGCGAGCGCCGCGGAGTAGCCGCGTTTTCGCATCTCCGGGATGCCCGCGCTGCCGATCGCGGAACAGGTCGCCGGGCTCGAACCGCACATCGCGGCGAACAGCGAGCAGGCCAGCACGTTGGCCATGCCGAGCCCTCCCGGCACGCGTCCGAGCCAGCGGTTGAGCGACGAATACAGATCGGTGCCCGCGCGCGACTTTCCGATCGCCGCGCCCATCAGCACGAACAGCGGGATCGTCAGCAGCACGAAATTGTCGAGCTCGCTGTAGATCGTCTCCGCGAGGATGGCCACATTGACGCCGGGCATGAAGGCCAGCATGAACACCAGCGCGACGCCGCCCACGGCGAATGCGATCGGCATGCCCGAGAACAGCACGAGGAACGTGGCGGCGCCGTACAGCAGGCCGATCTGCAGCGTCGTCATTCGCGCAGTTCCGGGCGGCGGAGGAAATGGTCCCCGGCGATCTGCACGAGCAGTTGCAGCGCGAGCGTGCTCATGCCGAGCGCCATCGTCAGATAGACGGGCCACAGCGGCGGGGCCCATGCCGTGTTGCTCATCCTGCCGTCGCTCCAGGCCTCATGGAAGAACACCCACGACTTCCACGCGACGAAGGCGCAGAAGGCCATCGACAGCGCATCGGCGAGCAGATAACGGCGGCGGTTCCAGCGTGCGGAGAGCATCGCATCGAGGACCTCGATGCCGACGTGGCCGCGCGTGGCCTGCGTGTAGGCCGCGCTCATGAAGGTCGCCGCGATCAGCAGCAGGATCGAAAGCTCGATCTCCCAGTCGGTCGGCCATGCCAGCCAGTAGCGAACCGCGACCTCGAACACCAGGATCCCGGCGCACACGACGATCAGCACGCCGGACAGGTAGCCCATCAGCGCATTGAAGCGCTCGAGCCCACGCGCAAGAGCAACCCAGACGGTGCGCATGAGGGGTCGGTGAGCGGGCCGGGGCAGGGTCGGGCGGGTCCGAACGGCGCGGTTCGCGGGGCTGCCCCGGGCCGTTCGGCCGCCGCAGGGCCTTTACTTCACCGCGATCGCCATGTCGAGCAACTGCTGGCCATTCTTGACCTTCTCGGCGAAGTCCTTCCACGCACTCGCGCGGGCGACCTCGCGCCACTTCTCGAAGGCGGCCGCGTCCATGTCGCTGACCTTGGCCCCGGCCTTGGTATAGACCTCGACCATGCGCTGATCGTCCGCGCGAGCCGATTCCATGCCGAACTTCTCGAGCGAGGCACCGACCTCCACGATCGCCTTCTGCTGCTCTCGGGTGAGCCCGTCGAAGACCGCCTTCGACATCATCAGCGGCTCGAACATGAACCAGAAGGTATGGTTGCGTCCCGCGGTGACGTACTTGCCCGGTTCGTACAGCCGGAAACTGATCAGCGACGTCGACGAGGTCACCGCGGCATCGAGCACGCCCGACTGCATGGCGCTGTAGATCTCGTTGGAGGGCACGTTGGTGACCGCCGCGCCGGCCGCGCGCGTCATCAGGTCGACCAGCCGGCTGCCACCGCGCACCTTCATGCCCTTTACATCTTCTGGGCTGACGATGGGCCTGGATTTCGACGCGATCCCGCCCGCCTGCCAGACCCAGGTGATGATCTTCAGTCCGCGCTGCTCGACGAGCCGGGTCAGTTCGCGGCCGATCGGCGCGTCCTTCCAGCGCAGGCCCTGCTCGTAGCTGGTGATCAGCGCGGGCATCAGCGTCAGGTTGGCTTCCGGGAACTCACCGCCGGCATAGGCCAGCGGGTACAGCGACATGTCGAGCGCCCCGGTCACCATGCCCTTGAACTGCGGCACCGCCTTCATCAGCGATGCGGCCGGGTAGATCTCGAACTTCAGCGAGCCGCCGGTGCGCTTCTCCACTTCCTTCGCGAACTTGCGCACCAGCCGGTCCCGGAAATCTCCCTCGTCGATCGTGCCCCCGGGAAACTGGTGCGAGATCTTCAGCGTTTTCGTCGCCTGCGCGAAGCCGTGCGGTGCGAGCGTCGCGAGCGCCGCGCCCAGAACCGATGCTGCGAGAATACGGCGGCGTGTGATCATGTTGTCTCCTCCTTCGTTGGTTGTGCGACCTAACGGGACGCCAGCCGGCGTACGGCGGCGGAGGCCGCGATGCGACCGCTGCCGACGA
Organism: Rhodocyclales bacterium; assembly: GCA_037440385.1. GTDB lineage: Bacteria > Pseudomonadota > Gammaproteobacteria > Burkholderiales > Rhodocyclaceae > CG2-30-68-42. Next base: position 4,478 of record JBBIUI010000078.1, read on the forward strand.
ACGCCTCGACGTTCTCTTCGATCTGGTCGGGATCGTAGAGATAATTCACCATCATGCCGAGCGATTGTCTGAAGCCTCGCTCCGAAGTGTCCGCGAGCCAGTTGATGCGCTCGATGCGCGCGCCATTGACGAGATGGAAGCGGGCGACCGGGTCGTACGGACGGGCGCCGTTTCGCGCCTCGACCAGGTAACGGGCGGCGAGCCTGCGCAGCGGTTCGCGCAGCGATCGCTCGACCGCGCGGTCCTTCGCCCAGCCGCCTTCGGCAAGCCTGTCGAGATCGAACCCGCTCGCAGCGAGCGCCTCGGGATGGCGCGCGAGCCATGTCGCGAACTGCGGCATCGGCGAGAGCGTCGCGAAGGTGTCGAGCCGCGGAAAGTCTCGTTTCAGGTCATCGACGACGCGCTTGAGCAGGAAGTTGCCGAACGACACCCCCCGCAGGCCCTTCTGCGTGTTGGAGATCGAATAGAAGATCGCGGTGTCGGCGCGCTTCGGATCGAATACGGGCGCGGCCTCGTCGAGCAGCGTGTGGATGTTGTCGGCGAGCCGGTCGGTCAGCGCGACCTCGACGAAGATCAGCGGCTCCATCGGCATGCGCGGATGGAAGAAGGCGTACAGCCGCCGGTCGGAATCGAGCCGGTTGCGCAGGTCGTTCCACGAGCGGATCTCGTGGACCGCTTCGTAGCGAATGAGCTTCTCCAGCAGCGCGGCGGGGGAGTTCCACGTCAGGCGCGTGAGCTCCAGGAATCCGACGTCGAACCACGCGGTGAGCCGTGATTCGAGTTCCCGGTCGAGCACCGCCAGCTCCGGATCCTGATCGAGATCGCGCAACAGATCGGCGCGCAGATCGACGAGGAACTTGACGCCCTGCGGCAGCGCATTGAACTGGGTCAGGATGCGGATGCGCGCGGAACGCAGCGCGGCGCGAAGTCCGGCTTCCGCATCCCATTGCTCGGGGCTGCCGACGGCCGACTGGTATCTGCGATGCGCGGCATCGACCGCTTTCGGATCGGGCCCGAATTCGAGTGCGATCATGCGCAGGAATTCGTGCCGGCCGGCATCGTCGAGCTTCTGATAGGTCTCGCCGAGCCGGGCCGCGCGCTGGCGCGCCGACACCTCGCCGCCCAGGCCGGCGGCACATTCGGCCAGTTGCGCGCGGATGCGCTGCGCCTGCTTCGCGGACAGTGCCGGAGCACGCTCGCGTGTGCCGCCCACCAGCGAACGCATGCGTCGCAGGCCGCGGGTCACCAATCCTTCCGCCACGTCAGATCGCCTCCTCCCGCGCCAGTTTGCGCAGCGCCGCAAGCTGCGCCGTCAGATGGGCCTTCATCAGCCGCTGTGCGGCGGCGGGGTTGTGCGCGTGCAGCGCCTGCATCAGCGCGCGATGCTCGCCGAGCGAAGCCTGCAGCCGGCCCGCGAGGCCCAGCGAGCGGTGGCGCGACAGCCGCAGCAGCTTGCGCAGATCGCCGATCAGCTGCTGCAGCCAGCGGTTGCCCGCGAGCTCCTGCAGCGCATCGTGAAAGAGATAATTCACGGCATAGTAGCGGTCGACGTCGCCGGCCGCCGCATGCTTCTCGAGCTTCTCGTGCAGCGCGTCGAGACGTTTCAGATCCTCGGGCGCGGCCTTGCGCACCGCCTCGAAGGCGACGCGACCTTCGAGCACCGCCATGATCGGGAAGATCTCCTCGAGGTCCGCGAGGCTCAGTTCGGCGACGAAACAGCCGCGCCGCGGCTCGAGCCTCACCAGCCCTTGTGCGGAGAGCATCTTCAGCGCTTCACGCAGCGGCGTGCGGCTGATGCCGAGCTCGGCTGCGAGCGCGGCCTCGTCGAGCCGCTGGCCCGGCACGAGCGCGGCTCCGTGGATGCGTTGCCGCAGCACATCGACCGCCTGCTGACACAGCGAGGACTTGTTGATCACGGCGAGCGCGTCGGCGAGCCTTGTATCCTTTATCGTGTATGCAAAATACAGGAACGCCGGCGAGGGTGTCAAGCTGCGAGGCAGCACGCAGGCGTCATGACGAAGGAACTTACCGTCCGTGGAAGCGGGGCGCCCGCTTGGCGAGAAAGGCGGCGATCCCCTCACGGTAGTCTTCGGTGTCGAGGTAGCCGAATGCCTCCGGGATCTGCGCGGCGCCGGGCATCGCGGCCTGCGCGGACATCCGCCGCACCATGCGCTTGTGGGCGCGGGCCGCGAGCGGTGCCCCTTCGCAGATGCGCCGCGCCGTCGCACCCACCTCCGCATCCAGCCGGTCGTCGGGCACGACGCGCTGGACGAGGCCCTTGCGGCACGCCTCCTCGGCGCCGAGCAGGCGGCCCTCGAGCAGGATTTCCAGCGCGACCGCCGGGCCGGCCAGTTCGATCAGTCCGGCGAGCTCGGCGGGAGCCATCGTGAAGCCCAGCCTGCCGATCGGCACGCCGAATCTCGCCGACGCCCCCGCGATGCGCAGGTCGCACTGGCTGGCGATCTCCAGGCCACCGCCGACGCAAGCGCCATGGATCAGCGCCAGCGTCGGGTGCAGGCACTCGCGCACGGCCGACAGCGCGCCCGCCACCCACTGCTGGTGGTAGACGAGCGCCTGTTCCATCGTCGCGCGCAGTCGCACGAACTCCTCGATGTCGCCTCCGGCGGCGAAGGCTTCTTCGCCGGCCCCGCGCAACACGACGCAGCGCAGCTGCGGGTCGCCGGAAAGCTCTCGCATCACCTCGCGCAGGCGCCGCCACATCGCGGCATCGATCGCGTTTCGCTTCGACGGATTGTCCAGGATCACGGTCGCGATGGCTTCGTCGCGCTCGATGCGGATCGTTTCAGCCATGGCTGCGTGCTCCGGCGACGCGGCCTGCACGCACGCCCGCCACCGCGGCGCGTCCCGACAGCAGGTGATCGTGCATCAGCGACTGGGCGCGGGCGGCCTCGCGCGCGCGGATCGCGGCGAGGATCGCGCGATGTTCCTCGAGCGATCGCTTCAGGCGTCCTTCCAGGCGCAGCGAATCGCGCCGCGTCAGCTTGAGCACCTTGCGCAGGTCGTCGATGACCTGCGCGAGCCAGCGATTGCCCGCCAGTTGGTGCAATGCGCGGTGGAACTCCTGGTTCGCCTCGAAGAAACCGTTGGCATCGCCCGCAGCCGCATGCTGCTCGAGCGCCCGGTGCAGCCGTTCGAGCCGCTTCAGATCGGCGGGCGTGCGGCTGCGCGCCGCCTCGAAGGCGCAACGCCCCTCGAGCAGCGCCATCAGCGGGAAGATGTCGTCCAGGTCGGCCTCCGACAGTTCCGTGACGTAGCAGCCGCGGCGAGGCTCGAGCGTCACCAGCCCTTCCGAGGCCAGCACTTTGAGCGCCTCGCGCAGCGGCGTCCGGCTGATGCCGTAGTCGGCGGCGAGCGCCTGTTCGTCGATCCACGCACCCGGCGTCAGCTCGTGCGCGAAGATGCGCTGCCGCAGGCGTTCGGCGACCTCCAGGTACAGTGCCGGACGCGCGATGCGGCTCGCGTTGCGCGGACCGTCGTCGGATGAGCTTGCGTTCATAATTATGGATAAAGTATTATCCTGCCCTACGGATGTCAAGCGCTGTCCGTGACGGCGCTGCGCGCGCATCCGTGTCGCTCGCCGCCGGCTTCGTGCCGACCGCGTAGGCTGCTTCGACGGGATCCGGACGCCGCCCGCCGTCCGCGAAAGAGAGGTTCCACGATGGCCGAGAAAACCGAACTGCCGAATTCGTCCAACCTGGCCGACTGGGAGAAGGCTGCCGCCAGGTCCGCGCCGGGGGGCGATGTCGCCCGGCTCGCCTGGATGACGCCCGAAGGGATCGCCGTCAAGCCGCTCTACACGAAGCGAGACGTACAGGCGCTGCCGTACGCGGACACGCTGCCCGGATTCGAACCGTTCGTGCGCGGGCCGCAGGCGAGCATGTATGCCGGGCGTCCCTGGACGATACGCCAGTACGCGGGTTTCTCCACCGCGCGGGAATCCAACGCCTTCTACCGCCAGGCGCTGGCGGCCGGCGCGCAGGGCGTGTCGGTGGCGTTCGATCTGGCCACGCACCGCGGTTACGACTCCGATCATCCCCGCGTCGAGGGCGACGTCGGAAAGGCGGGCGTGGCGATCGATTCGGTCGAGGACATGAAGATCCTGTTCGACGGCATCTCGCTCGGTGAGGTGTCGGTTTCGATGACGATGAACGGCGCCGTGCTGCCGGTGCTCGCCGGATACATCGTCGCGGCCGAGGAGCAGGGCGTCGCTGCGCACCGGCTGTCGGGCACGATCCAGAACGACATCCTCAAGGAGTTCATGGTCCGCAACACCTACATCTACCCGCCGGCACCCTCGATGCGCATCATCGCCGACATCATCGAGTACACGGCGCGCAACATGCCGAGGTTCAACTCGATCTCGATTTCCGGCTACCACATGCAGGAGGCCGGCGCGACGCAGGCACTGGAGCTGGCCTTCACGCTGGCCGACGGCCGGGAATACGTGCGCACGGCGCTGGCGCGGGGCATGGACGTCGATGCGTTCGCCGGGCGGCTGTCGTTCTTTTTCGCGATCGGCATGAACTTCTATCTGGAGATCGCGAAGCTGCGCGCGGCCCGCCTGCTGTGGTGGCGCATCATGAAGGAATTCGGGCCCAGGAATCCGAAGTCGATGATGCTGCGCATGCACTGCCAGACTTCGGGATGGTCGCTGACCGAGCAGGATCCGTACAACAACGTCGTGCGCACCACGGTCGAGGCGATGGCCGCGGTGTTCGGCGGAACGCAGTCGCTGCACACGAACTCGCTCGACGAAGCCATCGCGCTGCCGACCGAGTTCTCGGCACGCATCGCGCGCAACACGCAGATCATTCTGCAGGAGGAGACGCACCTGACCGGCGTGGTCGATCCGTGGGGCGGTTCCTACCTGATGGAGCGCCTGACCCAGGACATGGCCGATGCGGCCTGGGCCATCATCGAGCAGGTCGAGGCGATGGGCGGCATGACGAAGGCGGTCGAGTCGGGCTGGGCCAAGCTGCAGATCGAAACGTGCGCCGCCGCGAAACAGGCGCGCATCGACGCCGGCACCGATGTGATCGTCGGTGTCAACAAGTTTCGCCTCGCGCACGAGGATCGTCCGGTCGAGGTGCGCGACATCGACAACGGCGCCGTGCGCGCGGCGCAGATCGAGCGGCTGGCCTCGATCCGCGCAAGCCGCGATGCCCGCGCCGTGCGGCAGGCACTCGATGCGCTGACGGATTGCGCGAAGACCGGGCAGGGAAACCTGCTCGCGCTGGCCATCGACGCGGCGCGCGTGCGTGCGACGGTGGGCGAGATCTCGGACGCGCTCGAAACCGTATGGGGGCGCTACCGCGCGACCAACCAGGCGATCTCCGGCGTGTATGGTGCCGCGTTCGAGCACGACTGGGAATGGCAGGAGCTCAGGCAGCAGGTCGAAGCCTTCGCGGCGGGCGAAGGCCGCCGCCCGCGCGTGATGATCGCCAAGCTCGGCCAGGACGGGCATGACCGCGGTGCGAAAGTCGTCGCCACGGCGCTCGCCGATCTGGGTTTCGACATCGACATCGGGGCGCTCTTCCAGAGCGCCGAGGAGGCGGCGAAGCAAGCGATCGAGAACGACGTGCATGCCATCGGCGTATCGACGCTGGCGGCCGGACACAAGACGCTGGTGCCGGCGCTGATCCGGGCGCTGAAGAACGAGGGCGCGGACGACATCATCGTCTTCGTCGGCGGCGTGATCCCGGCGCAGGACTACGAATTCCTGCGCAACAGCGGCGTGGCAGGCATCTTCGGACCCGGCACGCCGATCCCGGCCTGCGCGAGGCAGGTGCTGGCGGCGATCCGGAAAACCCATGGTCCGGCCTGAGCGATAACGGCATGATCCTCCGCTTGCATGGCGTTCATTGCTTTCAACCCGGATCGTCCATTAGACCGGG
>JBBIUI010000079.1:0-10233 GCA_037440385.1 Rhodocyclales bacterium
GGCCGCGGCGCCGGTGCCGATCGGCGTGATCCAGATTCTCAACGGCGTGAATGCCGGCAAGGCGCTGGAACTGACCAAGACGCTCACCACGCTGGGCAAACCCGGCGTGCAGGTGTCCGTGATCACCCGGCGCCCGCAGGGCTACTTCATCACCCATGTCGAGGGTGCCCAGCTTCCGATCGTCAACGGCAAGACCATCGATCCGCAGGCGCATGCGCTCGGCGATCACGATGTGATCGAACTGGCCGGCGTCAAGATGGAGTTCTTCTTCAAGCGCTGATCGCCGTGTGTGGCCCGAGTGCCGTTGAGCCCAGATGATCCATCGGGCGGCCCTGCCGGCCTGCGCGCGCGCTCGGGGCCGCATCGCGGCGGCTCGTCGCTGCGCGCGAAAACCGCCGCGCCATCCTCGCGCGGCCTGACGGACGATCCGCGTTGAAGCAACATCTCGCCAGAACCGTCATCGGTGCTCTCGTCGCGCTGGTCCTGATCGGCCATGCGACCCGTTACTACCAGATCGGCTTCATCAATCAGCTCGACGCGATTGCCTACGATGCCAAACTGCGGCTGACGATGCCGCGCACGCCCGACGACCGGGTCGTGATCCTCGACATCGACGAGAAATCGCTTGCGGAGATCGGGCGCTGGCCGTGGGACCGCAAGCGCATGTCGGAACTCGTCGTCAAGCTGTTCGACCGCTACGGCATCGCGCTGCTGGGCGTCGACGTCGTGTTCGCCGAACCCGACGAGAGCTCGGGCCTGAAGACCCTCGATGAGCTGGCACGAACCGAACTGGGCGCGGATACGGCGTACCGGTCCAGCCTCGAGCGGCTGCGTCCGCAACTCGACTACGACCGGCGCTTCGCCGAGGCGCTCAAGGGCCGCCCGGTCATACTCGGCTATTACTTTTCCAATCGCTCCGAAGGGACCTCGACCGGCGCATTGCCCGAACCGGTGCTTCCCGCGGGGTCGTTCAGCGGACGCAACATCCCGTTCACGAACTGGACCAATTACGGGGGCAATCTCGCGCAGTTCCAGCGCGCCGCGCTCGGTGCCGGACACTTCAATCCGATGGTCGACTTCGACGGCATCTCGCGCCGCGTGCCGATGATCGCGGAATACAAGGGCGGCTACTACGAGGCGCTGTCGCTCGCGATGGTCAGGGCGCTGCTCGGCAACCCCAAGGTCGTGCCCGGCTATCCGCCGGAGTCCGTGTTCTCCAGTGGTGGCTACAAGGCCATGGAATGGATCGAGCTGCCCACGCGGCAGGGGACGCTGCGCATCCCGGTCGACGAGAACGCCGCCGCGCTCGTTCCGTACCGCGGGCCGCAGGGCAGCTTCCCGTATTACTCGCTGGCGGACGTCCTGCACGACCGCGTCCAACCCGAGCGCTTGCGCGGCAAGATCGCGTTGATCGGCACCACCGCGCCGGGATTGCTCGACCTGCGGGCGACCCCGGTCAGCGGTGCCTATCCGGGAGTCGAGGTGCATGCCAACCTGATCACCGGCATGCTCGACGGCAGCATCCGGCACAAGCCGCAGTATGTGACCGGCGCGGAGGTCGTCACGACGGCTGCCGCCGGGCTGGTGATGGTGTTCCTGCTGCCGCTGCTCAGTCCGCTGCGGGCGACGCTGGCGACGGTGGCCGTGCTCGCGCTGCTCGTCGCCATCAATGTGGCGTTCTGGCAATTCGGGGGGCTGGTGCTGCCGGTGGCCGGAGCGCTGCTGCTGACCTTCCTGCTGTTCGCGTTGAACATGTCCTACGGGTATTTCGTCGAATCGCGCGCGAAGCGCCAGTTCACCGACCTGTTCGGGCAGTACGTGCCGCCGGAACTGGTCGAGGAGATGAGCCGCGATCCGGAGAGCTACAGCATGGAGGGGCGCTCCGCCGAGCTCTCCGTGCTGTTCTCCGACATCCGCGGCTTCACGACGATCTCCGAGGGTCTGGAGCCGAAGCAGCTCGCTGCGCTGATGAACGCCTACCTGGGCGAGATGACCGCGGTGATCCGTGCCGGGCGCGGAACGCTGGACAAGTACATCGGGGATGCCATCATGGCGTTCTGGGGTGCGCCGGTGGAAGATCACGAGCACGCGCGGCGCGCGGTGATGGCCGGCCTGGAGATGCAGCAGCGGCTCGCCGCGGTCAACCAGTCGTTCGCGGCACGCAACTGGCCGCAACTGAAGATCGGCGTGGGTGTCAATACCGGACAGATGACGGTGGGCGACATGGGCTCGGCGGTGCGCAAGTCCTACACGGTGATGGGGGATGCCGTGAATCTCGCCTCGCGGCTCGAGGGGCTGACCAAGAAATATGGCGTCGGCATCCTGGTCGGCGACGCGACGCGCAAGGCGGTTCGCGATGTCGTGTTCCGCGAGGTCGACCGCGTGCGGGTCAAGGGCAAGGAAGAGCCGGTCGCGATCTTCGAACCGATAGCCCCCGAAGCGTCGGTGGATCGCGCCCGGCACGAGGAGCTGAAGCTGTGGCATCAGGTGCTGCGCCATTACCGCAGCCAGGACTGGGATCAGGCCGAGCTGGGGCTGCTGAACCTGACCCGCATCGCGCCCGCGTGCGAGCTGTACCGCATCTACATGGATCGGCTCGTTGCGCTGCGCAAGGCGCCGCCCGGGCCGGGATGGAACGGCGTCACGGTGTTCGACGAGAAGTGACTCGGGTGATGGCGGCGACGTGAAACTTCGGGTACTCGGCTGCAGCGGCGGAATCGGCGGGCGCTACCTGCGCACGACGTCGTTTCTCGTCGACCACGACGTCCTGATCGATGGCGGCACCGGAGTGGGTGACCTGTCGCTCGCCGAACTCGCGCTGATCGACCATGTGTTCGTGACCCACTCGCATCTGGATCACGTCGCCTGCATCCCGTTCATGGTCGACACGGTCGGCGACATGCGCAACCGGCCGCTCACCGTGCATGCGACCGAGGCGACGCTGGAGATCCTGCGCGCGCACCTGTTCAACTGGTCGCTGTGGCCGGACTTCAGCCAGATCCCGAACGCCCAGGAGCCGTTCCTGCGCTACGAGCCGATCCGGCTCGGCGAGACGGTCGAGCTCGACGGGCGGCGTATCCGCGCGCTGCCGGCCCGGCACACGGTGCCCGCGGTCGGCTACCACCTGGACAGCGGCGCCGGCAGCCTGGTGTTTACCGGGGACACGACGACCAACGACGCCCTGTGGAAAGTGGTCAACAAGATCGCCAACCTGCGCTACCTGATCATCGAGACGGCGTTCTCCAATCGCGAGCGGCGCCTCGCCGTGGTCTCCAAGCACCTGTGCCCGAGCATGCTGGCCGAGGAACTGGCCAAGCTCGAACTGTCTCCGGAGATCTTCGTGACTCACCTGAAACCGGGCCAGATCGAGCTGACGATGGAGGAGATCGAGGAGGGCGTCGGCGAGTTCCAGCCGCGCATGTTGCAGAACAACATGGTGTTCGAGTTCTGAGCCCGAAGCCGCTTGCGACGCGCATGTCCTCCCCGTCCGATACCGTTGCGATGCTCTCCCGGCTGGAGCCGGTGTGCCGGCTGTCTGCGAGCGGCATCCGCGAAATCGCCGGGGCGTGTTCACGCAGCCGCATGCCGCGCGGGGCCAGCGTCGTTCCCGAGCGCCCGGGCGAGTCGGTCTACCTGGTCAAGGGCGAGCTGCTGGTTTCGTTGCCGGACGGCAGTTCGGAGGTCGTCGTCGGCGGAGCCGATGCGGCGCTCCAGCCCTTGTTCAACCGGGCATGTGGATTCGTCGCGGCGCGCGCGATCACCGACATCGAGCTGCTGGGCATCGACGACGACGTGCTCGACGTGCTGCTGACCTGGGATCAGATGTCCGTTCCCGCGACCGGCGAGCCACGCGCGAAGGCGGCGGACTGGCGCACGCTCTCGGGGATCTACGCGGCCCAGCATCTGACGCGGGGCATCTTCGCCGCGCTGCCGCCGGCCAACATCGAGGCGCTGCTGTCACGCTTCGAACGCGTCGCGGTGCGGCGGGGCGACATCGTGTTGCGCCAGGGCGAGCCGGGGGAGCATTACTACGTCATCGAGCGGGGCCGCGCCGAGGTGACGCGGGTCGTCGGGGGCGCGAAGGTGACGCTGGCCGGTCTCAGGTCCGGCGAAGGCTTCGGGGAGGAGGCGCTGCTTGCCGAGGCTCCGCGCAACGCGACCGTCACGATGCGCAGCGACGGCGTGCTGCTGCGCCTGGGCACGGAGGACTTCGCGGCGCTGCTGCGCGAGCCGTTGCTGCATCGCGTCGGGTTCGCGGATGCACAGGCACGCGCAGCCTCCGGAGCCGTGTGGGTCGATGTGCGCTTCCCGGTCGAATTCCACCTCGACCGGGTGCCCGGCGCCATCAATCTTCCGCTGAACGAGATCCGGAACGCACTCGCCGCGCTCGATCCGGCGAAGGAGTATATTGCCTATTGCCAGAGCGGCCGGCGCAGTTCGGTGGCCGCCTTTCTGATGTCGCGGCACGGCTTGCGGGCCTCGCTGCTCGACGGCGGCCTGCGGCGCTGGGTTCGCGAGCGCGCGAACGTCGATCCGGAACCGTAACCATGTCGGACGAGCGAAGGAAAACATGCGCGAAGCCTGCCGGCGCGGCGAAGCCGTCTTCCGGCCCGTCGCGGGGTTTTTCGTTCGTCGCGGTCAACGGTTCGCGGTCCCGGTGAGCGGGGAACACGGATGAGCACGGTGGTCGGAGTGCGGGAGGAACCGGCTGGGCTGACCGAAGCGGCCGCGCGGCTGAAATTCTTCAAGGATCTGCAGTCGGTCACAAACAAGATCCACGCCAGCGCCAATGTCGACGAGATCATCGTCGACCTGTCCCAGGAGATCGCCGCGGTCTTCAATGCCGACCGCATCACGATCTACGCGGTGAACGAGGAAAAGACCGCGATCGTCTCCCGGGTCAAGTCGGGCCTGAACACGTTCAAGGACCTGAAGCTGCCGGTCAATGACGCGAGCATCGCCGGCTATTGCGCGCAGTACAGGAAACCGCTGAACATCGCCGACGTCTATGACGAGAGCGAACTGGCCGCCCATTCTCCCGGCATCCACTTCCTGAAGGAAGTCGACAGGCGCACCGGTTACCGCACCAAACAGATGCTGGTCGCGCCGATCCTCGATCCCGAGGGCGGCGAGCTGCTCGGCGTGGTCCAGATGATCAACAACCGCAGCGGGTCGCCGTTCTCCGCATTCACGCAGGACGGTCTGACCGCGCTGACCCAGACGCTGGCCATCGCGTTTACGCAGCGCCAGAAGCGCCCGCTGGCGATCAGGTCCAAGTACGACGCGCTGGTCTCCGATGCGGTGCTTTCGGCCACCGAATTCGATCTGGCGACCCGGGCGGCGCGCCGCAAGGGGCAGGACCTCGAGGAGGTGCTGATGCACGACTTCCAGGTCAAGCCGGCGGCGATCGGCGCGGCGCTGTCGAAGTATTTCGGCGTGCCCTACGAGCCGCACAAGCCTGAGCGCATCAAACCGCTCGACCTGCTGCGCAACCTCAAGCGCGACTACATCGAGGCGAACCGCTGGCTGCCGATCGAGGAGAACAAGGACGGCATCCTGATCCTGACGATGGATCCGGAACAGGTGGGCAGTTCGAAGGTGGTGGCCAACATCTTTCCGAAGGCAAAGCTGAACTACGCCGTCACGACCCTCGCCGAGTTCAGGAAGACCGTCGACCAGTTCTACGGTCCGCTGTCCGACAGCGGAACGGTCGGCGACCTGCTCTCCGATCTGGCCGAGGAGGAAGAAGGAGGCGAGGGCGGCGACGACATCACGGCGGCCTCGGACAACGAGCTGGTGCGGCTCGTCAACAAGATCATCGTCGATGCCTACCAGCAGGGCGCGTCCGACATCCACATCGAGCCGCGACCGGGCAAGGAAAAGACGCTGATCCGGCTTCGCAAGGATGGCTTGCTGGTGCCCTACATCGAGGTGCCGGCCAGTTACCGCAACGCGCTCGTTACCCGGATCAAGATCATGTGCGATCTGGACATCTCCGAGCGCCGGCGGCCGCAGGACGGCAAGATCAAGTTCAGGAAGTACGGGCCGCTCGACATCGAGCTGCGCGTGGCGACGGTGCCGTCCGCCGGCGGTGTCGAAGACGTCGTCATGAGAATACTGGCCGCCGGCGAACCGCTGCCGCTCGACAAGCTCGGCGTGCTGCCGCACAACCTCGAGCGGCTCAAGAGCTGTATCGAGAAGCCCTACGGACTGTTCTTCGTGTGCGGGCCGACCGGCTCCGGCAAGACGACCACGCTGCATTCGGTGCTCGCCTACCTGAATACCCCGGACACCAAGATCTGGACGGCCGAAGATCCGGTCGAGATCACGCAGAAGGGCCTGCGCCAGGTGCAGATCAACAAGAAGGCCGGCCTGGATTTCGCGACCATCATGCGCGCGTTCCTTCGCGCCGATCCGGACATCATCATGGTCGGCGAAATGCGCGACCAGGAAACGACGTCGATCGGCATCGAGGCTTCGCTGACCGGGCACCTGGTGTTCGCGACGCTGCACACCAACAGCGCGCCCGAGTCGGTCACGCGGCTGCTCGACATGGGCATGGATCCGTTCAATTTCGCCGACGCGCTGCTCGGCATCCTCGCCCAGCGGCTCGCCCGGCGCCTGTGCACGGCTTGCAGGAAAGCCTACACGCCGTCCGGGGAAGAGCTCGATCACCTGTTCGACGAGTACTGCGAGGAGTTGCGCAACACCGAACCGTTCAGGAAGGACGCGAAGGCCGCGCGCGCCGCGGTGGTCGGCGAACTGACCGCGAGGCATGCCAGCGACAAGGGGCCGTTCACGCTCTACCATGCGGTCGGCTGTCCGGAGTGCAACGACACCGGCTACAAGGGCCGCCTCGGGCTGCACGAACTGATGGTGGGCAGCGACAACATCAAGCGGCTGATCCAGGAGAAGGCGCGGGTCGCCGTGATCCTCGCAGCGGCGCTCGAAGACGGCATGCGTACGTTGAAGATGGACGGCATCGAGAAGACGCTGATGGGCCTCACCGACATGAAACAGGTGCGGGCCGTATGCATCAAGTAGGAGCGGCGTGTGCCCCGCGATAGCCGATACGCCATGGATACCGTCGAAGACCTCTTCCGCCGCCTCGAACAGCTCAACGAGATCGGCGCCGCGCTGTCGAGCGAGCGCGACATCACGCGGCTGCTCGAGAAGATCCTCGATGCGGCCAAGACCATCACGCATGCCGACGGTGGCACGCTGTATCGCATGTCGCCCGACGGCAAGGCGCTCGATTTCGAGATCGTGCGCACCGACACACTGGGCATCCGCATGGGCGGCAGCGCCGGCGCGCGGATCGACTTCCCGCCGCTGCCGCTGTACGACGAGCGCGGCGAGCCCAACAACTCGATGGTGGCGGCGTACTGCGCGCTGCATGCGAAGACCGTCAACATCGCCGACGCCTACGAGGCGCAGGGCTTCGATTTCTCCGGCACGCGCCGGTTCGACGCACGTACCGGCTATCGTTCGAAGTCCTTTCTGACCGTGCCGATGAAGAACCACGAGAACGAGGTCATCGGCGTGCTGCAGCTGATCAACTGCACGCGTCCGGGAAGCGACCGGGTGGTCGCCTTTTCCGAGGCCGATCACCGGCTGGCGGAGTCGCTCGCCTCGCAGGCCGCGATCGCGCTGACGAACCGGCAACTCATCGTGCAGCTCGAGGAGCTGTTCGAATCCTTCATCCGGCTGATCAACCTGGCCATCGACGAGAAATCGCCCTACACCGGCGGGCACTGCCAGCGTGTGCCGGTCCTGACGATGATGCTCGCCGAGGCCGTCAACGAGACCGCGACCGGCCCGCTCGCCGGCTTCACGATGAGCGACAAGGATCGCTACGAGCTGAAGATCGCGGGCCTGCTGCACGACTGCGGCAAGGTGACGACCCCGGTGCATGTCGTCGACAAGTCGACGAAACTCGAGACGATCTTCGACCGCATCCATCTGATCGACACGCGCTTCGAGGTGCTCGAGCGCGATGCGCAGATCGCGATGCTGCGCTCGAAGCTGGCGCTGCGCGAGGAGCGCGACGGTGCGGCCGAGGCCCGGCTGGAACAGCACTTCGAAAACCGCGTGCGCCAATTGCGCGAGGAGCGCGCCTTCCTCAGCCATTGCAACGTCGGCGTCGAGGCGATGAGCCCGCAGGACCAGCAACGCGTCGCCGAGATCGGACGCAACCACCGCTGGCGAACCGGGGAGGGACGGCAGATGGATTTCCTCAGCGACGAGGAGATCGAGAACCTGTCGATTCGCGCCGGAACGCTGACCGCCGCCGAGCGCCAGATCATCAACAACCACATCGTCGCGACGATCAAGATGCTCGAAGCGCTGCCCTGGCCCAAGCATCTGCGCAACGTTCCCGAATATGCCGGCGGGCATCACGAGCGCATGGACGGCAAGGGCTATCCGCGCGGCCTCACGCGCGACCGGATGTCGGTGCAGGCGCGCATCATGGGCATCGCCGACATCTTCGAGGCGCTCACCGCCAAGGACCGGCCCTACAAGAGCGGCAAGACGCTGACCGAATCGCTGAACATCCTGGGCAAGTTCCGCCTGGGCGGGCACATCGATCCGGATCTGTTCGACGTGTTCGTGCGCAGCAAGGTCTATCTGAAATATGCCGAGATGTTCCTCGACCCGAAACAGATCGACGCCGTCGACGAGCATGCGATTCCGGGCTATGTGCCCTGAACGGGGCCGTCACGCTTCCGAAGCCTAGCGCGGAGAGTGACGAGACACGTCACCGAAGTGACCCTTTGCGGCGAATACGGCATTCGGTTGCGGCGATCGCCCGGGCCCGCCGGATCGCGCGAACCGCAAGCCGATCGCGGCGACGCCGTGCTCCTGCAGGCCGAATTCCTACACGTGCGCGGGAGGGTGGTGACACCGCCGGACGGGCACGCCGAGCGGGCCGGTCGATCAAGGCTCAATGCCGTCCGCGGCTTGCGGGGAGGGTGCGGGGGGCGGATGACGCGCTCAAGTTTCCGAAACGCCGGCCGATGGAAACGTGCATGGCGGGCGGCATCATCACCGTTCGCCGTGGTCCGGACGGGTGGCATCAAGCTTGCTGGACGATCGGTGCAGTCGGTCCCCTTTTCCTTAGCTCAACGGAGGTTCGAATGAAACGAGTACAGCAGGGCTTCACGCTGATCGAACTGATGATCGTCGTGGCGATCATCGGCATCTTGGCCGCCATCGCGATTCCGGCGTATCAGGACTACACGGTGCGCGCGAAGGTGTCCGAAGGCCTGAACATGGCCTCTGCGGCCAAGGCTGCGGTAGCCGAGTACCGCCTGTCGAGGACCGCATTTCCGACCACCAACGCGTCTGCGGGAATCTCGACGACGATCAAGGGCACCTATGTCAATTCCGTCACGGTCGGAGCGAGCGGGATCATCACCATCGCATTGACCAATCTCGGTGCCACCGGAGGCACCCTGACCCTGACGCCGACATTCAGCAACAGCGCGGTGACCTGGGTTTGCGCGGGAACGATCGCAGCGAAGTATCGTCCGGCGAACTGCAGGTAATCCGGCCGCAGGCGAGCCACGGACCCCTCGGCCGGATGCCGGCCGGGGGGTTTTCTTTGACGCCCGGGAATGCCTGCGCAGGCCGCCGAGGCGAGCGCGCGCCCGCTGCACGATGCCAGCCCAAAACGAGGCCATGACGCTCGCGCGCGCCCTGCCGGGAGGGCGGGTCGGGCTGCTGGGCTACCCGCTCGCGCTGGCGAGCTTGCTGGCCGTGGCGTTCGCGCTGTACTGGCCGGCGCATGGCGCCGGCTTCCAGTTCGATGACCCACCAATCTGGAAAGGACTGCGCCTGGTCGTCGATGCGGACTCCGCGCTGGCCTACACCGTGAGCGGAACCGCCGGGCATCTCGGCCGGCCGCTCTCACTGGCGAGTTTCCTGATCGATGCACCGGCTTGGCCGAGCGATCCCGCCGGTTTCTTCCGTACCAACGTCCTGATCCATCTCGTCAACGGACTGCTCGTCGTCTGGTTGTGCCTGCGCCTGGCGGCGTTCGTTCCCCGCCTGGCATCCCGGCGCGAGTGGTTCGCGCTGAGCGCCGGGGCGATCTTCCTGGTCCATCCGCTGCTGGCATCGTCGTCGATCATGATCGTGCAGCGCATGACGACGCTGTCGGCGAGCCTCACGCTGGCCGCGGTGCTCGCCTATCTGGCCGCACGTCCGCTCGCGCAGCCGAGACCGCTCGCC
>JBBIUI010000080.1:0-10122 GCA_037440385.1 Rhodocyclales bacterium
CTCGGCCCCCCGGTCGAGGCAGCCGCCGGCGATCAGGTCGTCGTCTACAACCTCGGAATTCCCGGAGCCGATGCGTACACCGGAGAGGTGCGCCGCGCTTACACCGGCGCCACCGGCGCGGTCTCCCGCGTGCGCTTCGCGGCGACCGGCGTGCCGTTTCCGTTCGCCTCGCCGGCGAGCCGATTCCAGATCGCCCAGGGCGCGGTCTCCTATGTGTGTGATCCGGGCGCGCGCACGCTGCGCCGCTACGCGGGCTACCCGATCGCCGCCGCGCAGGCGGTGCCTCCCGCGGGCGGCAGCAGTGCGCTCGTCGCGAACGACGTGGCCTCCTGCCGCTTCACCTATGATCCGAATGTCGTCGCGCAGCGCGCCGGACTGGTGACGCTGGAACTGCAACTGGAGCGCGACGGCGAGCGGGCGAGCCTCTATCATGCGGTGCATGTCGCGAACGTCCCCTGAGCCGCGCGCGGGCGGTTTCGCGCTGCCCACCGCGGTGTTCCTGCTGGTGATCCTGGCCGCGCTCGGCGCGTTCATGCTCGGCCTGTCGCAGCTCGGCTCGCGCGCGCAGGATCAGGATCTGCTCGGCGAGCGTGCCTACCAGGCCGCGCGCGCGGGCATCGAGTGGGGTGCCTACCAGTCGCTGCGTAACGGCACCTGCGCCGGCACGACACTGGCATTCTCCGGCACCTCGATGCAGGACATGAGCACGTCGGTGAGCTGCACGCGGGTGGTGGCCGACGAGCTGGGCACCGCGGTCGATGTCGATCAGATCACGGCGACCGCGTGCAACGCCGCGCCCTGCCCGAATCCCGCTCCCGCGGACGGTTACGTGGAGCGGCAACTGACGATCGTGGTGGCGCGATGAAGGCGCTCTTGCGCGTGATGGTGTGCGTACTCGCCGCTTGCGGGCTCGCGGCAGGCGCGCGCGCGGCGATCAGCCTCGTGGGCGTCACCACCGTGGCGAGCACCGGCGCAGGCACGCCGAGCCTGTCGATCGCGCCGCCGGGCGGCAGCGCCGCGGGGGATCTGTTGATCGCCCAGGTCACGGTGCGCGGCGCGGCCTCGATCAGCGCGCCGGCCGGATGGACGCCACTGCTGACCGGCGCGCGTGGCAGCACGATGCGCCAGACGCTGTACTACCGGTTCGCGACGGCCGCCGAACCGCCGGCATACGCGTGGCTGTTCGGTGCGCCCGATCATGCGGCCGGCGCGATCGCAGCCTATCGGGGCGTGGATGCGAGTGCGCCCTTCGATGCGTCGGCCGGCGCCGACAACGGG
Source organism: Rhodocyclales bacterium (assembly GCA_037440385.1). GTDB lineage: Bacteria > Pseudomonadota > Gammaproteobacteria > Burkholderiales > Rhodocyclaceae > CG2-30-68-42. The sequence goes on from JBBIUI010000080.1 coordinate 1,279, forward strand.
AGTTCCTCCGAAATCGAGACGCCGGGCGTGTCGCCCACGCTGGGCGAGGCGACGCTGGCCGGCTTCTTCGGGCTCGCACGCGCCACCAGCGTCACCGTCGAGGAGTCTGGCCTGACCGAGCGCTACGACGTGGCGAGCGCGGGCGGATCGGCAGGCGTGACGATCGCGCTCGCGGACGGCCCGCTGTCGGCGGGCGACAAGCTCAAGATCCGGGCGGATGCGGCCGCGCAGAGCATCGCGCAGGTCGTGGTGCTCAAGCCCGCCGCGGTGCTGCGCGCCGACTATCGCTTCGACGAGTGCCGCTACTCGGGCGCGGCCGGCCAGGTGCGCGATTCGGCGGGTGCGTTCCACGCGACGCCGCGTAACGGTCTGAACACCTCGGCGCCCGGCGTCGTACAGCGCTTCGGCAATCTGGACACGTACGCGCGCTGGGCGCAGACCTCGATCCCGCTGGCATCCGATTGGTCGGTGACCGTCTGGTTCAAGGCGCCGTTTTCGTCGCCTTCGGGCACGTCGCAGTACCACGTCCTCGGCTCGGTCGCGGGAGGCGGCGATCTGATGTATCTGGACCGCAACGCCGGCTTTCGCTGGGGGGTCTATACGCGCTCGGGCCTGAAAAACGGCAGCTTCCGGTTCGGCACGCTCGCCGCCGGATGGCACCATCTGGCGCTGATCGGCAAGGGCAAGACGACCTACCTGTACATCGACGGCGCGTTGCGCGACAGCGTGTCGCGCAAGACCACCGGCACGCTGACGTATCTCGGAACCTCCTATGACTATGTCAACACCGGCTCGGCACAGGGCTTCCGGGCGCCGATCGACGAGCTGATGGTCTGGGATTACGCGCTGAACGACGGCCAGATCTCCGCCATCCGCGCAAACCAGGCGGCGGGCAACGACCATGACGGCAGCGCGCGGGCGGCGGTTGCATGCTTCGATCATTTCCGGATCTCCCATGCCGGAGCCGCGGTCAATTGCCAGGCCGAGCCGGTGACCTTCAGCGCGCACGATGCGCTGCACGCCGATGCGCAGCTCGCCGCCGGCACCGTGGTCAGCATCGCCACCTCGACGTTGCACGGGAGCTGGTCGCTCGTGAGCGGAACGGGCAGCCTCGCGGACCTCGGCGGCGGCGCCGCGCGCTACACGGTTGCGGGCGCAGAGTCGGGCTTCGTGCTCGCGTTGAGCGATACGTACGCGGAAACCGTCGACATCGACGTGGCCGCGGGCGCCGTGACCGAGCATTCGGGCACGGCGGGCGGCGAACCGGGTCCGGGTTCCGACCCCGCGCTGGTGTTCGCGCCGGCCGGCTTCCGTTTCGTGGATGCGTCGGGCAGCCCGATCGGTACCCAGGTTTCCGGAAAGACCTCCGCCACGCATTTCCTGCAGGCGATCCGAAGCACCTCGTGCACCGCGCCGGGAGTATGCACGGGCGCGTGCACGGCGCTGTTCCCGAATGGGTCGAGCGTCGCGATCGACATCGCCTCGGAGTGCGTCGACCCCGTGAGCTGCTCGCCCGGCAAACTCGTGACCTTGTCGACCGGCGCGGAAACGCGCGCCGTGCCGGCCAACGCGGGCGGCGCGGTGAGTGCCTGGCAGGCCACCTCGTTCCTGTTCGGCGCGAATGCCTCCGCGCCCTTCACGCTGAATTTCCCGGACGCCGGACGCATCCGGCTGCATGCGCGCCGCGCACTCGCGGACGGGAACTCGGTCGTCGGTGAGAGCAGCGCCTTCGTCGTGCGCCCGTTCGGCTTCGCGCTCGCCGCGGCGGGCAATCCCGGCGCGGCGGATGCCACCGGCCCCGCCTACCGCAAGGCGGGCGAGCCGTTCGGCGTCACCGTCACCGCGGTGGCCTGGTCGGCGGCCGACGATGCCGATGGCGACGGGATTCCGGATGCCGGCGCGGCGCTGGGCGACAATGCGCCCACACCGGGCTTCGGGCGCGAGGCCGTGCCGCAGACCGCTGCGCTCGGCCACATCCTGCTCGCGCCGACGGCGGGAGATGCCGGAACGCTCGCCGGAGGACTGGGTGTGAGCGGCTTCGTCGATGGCTCCGCGTCCGCGAGCCTGAGCTTCAGCGAGGCCGGCGTGATCCGCCTCGTCGCCGGGCTGTCCGATGCCAGCTACCTCGGCAGCGGACAGGACGTGAGCGGAACGAGCGGACCGATCGGCCGGTTCTACCCGGATCATTTCGCGCTGCTGCCCGGCGCGTCGTTGGTTCCCCGCGCGGACATCGCGGCGTGCGCGGATGCCTTCACGTACATGGGCGAGCCGTTCCGGCTGGACTTCGCGCTCGAGGCGCGCAACGGTGCCGACGCGATCACCCGCAACTACCGTTCGAGCGCCGATCCGGTGCAGAATTTCGCGAAGCTCGACGTGACGCTGCCCGCGTCGTTTCGCTACGCCGCCGCGAACGGGGGTACGGATCTGAGCGCGAGGCTCGACCGGTCGAACGCATCGAGCGGGTCCTGGTCGGCGGGTCAGGCGCTGATCCAGGCGCCGCTCGCGTTCTCACGGGCGGCGGCGCCCGACGGGCCCTATCCGGCACTTGCCATCGGCATCGATCCCGTGGACGCCGACGGTGTGCGGCTGACCGCGTTCGACATGACACTGGGATCGGCGAGCTATCGCCGCGTCGCAACCGCCGACCTGCGCTTCGGCCGTCTGCGCCTGTCGAATGCCTACGGATCCGAGCGCCTGGCGCTGCCGGTACGCGCGCAGCTCCAGTATTTCAGCGGCAGCGGTTTCGTCGCCAACGCCGCCGACTCGTGCACGCGGTTGGCCGCCTCCGACGTCGCACTGGTCTTTCCGGCGGATGCGCGCAACCACCTCGCGGCATGCGAGACGCAGGCCGCGCTCAGCGCCGGTGCGCCCGCGACGTTGCGGCTCACCGCCCCGGGCGCGGGCAACGACGGCTGGACGGACCTGCGCATCAACCTCGGTGCGGCGGCCAGCGGCAGCGCCTGCGCGAGCGCGACGCCCGGCGCCGCCACCACCGCGAACAAGCCCTATCTGCGCGGCAACTGGGGCGGCGGCGCGTGGGACAAGGATCCGTCTGGCCGCGCGATCTTCGGCGTGTATCGCAATGCGAACGAATTCATCTATCATCGCGAGAACTACTGAGCATGCCGATTCCGCCCGGTGGCGCAGACGCTGTTGCGCGAAACGACGAAGAGTCGGCGATTGCTCGGCAGGACGCACGGGGGTGGTGCGGCGGTCCGGACCCGGCTCGGGCGGCCGCAGAGGGCGACATGATAAGCTTGTGACCGGGGAGGGTGGCTAGAGCGATGGCGTTCGGTTTTTCGAGAGCGCGCGAGCCGGGCTGGACGGCCGTGTCGCTGCTGCCCGAGCGGATCGATCTTGCCCAGGTCGACTGGAACGCGGCGGGGCGGCCGGCGCTGCGCCGCTTCGAGTCCTGGCGGCGCGAAGGGGAGCCGGCGGCGATGCTCGCGAGGCTGCGCCGCGAGCGTGGTCTGGGACGCAGCCGTTGCGCGTTGCTGCTCGCGCCGGGCGAATACCGGCTGCTGCAGGTCGAGGCGCCCGCGGTCGAAGCGGCCGAGCTGAAGGCCGCGTTGCGCTGGCGCGTGAAGGATCTGCTCGACTACCCGGTCGAGTCGGCGACGCTCGATGCGATCCCGGTTCCGGCCTCCGCGCCCGGTCGGCCGGCGCAGGCATTCGTCGCGGCGGCGCCCAGTGCGCTGATCGGCGCACGCATGAAGGCCTTCCAGGAGGCGCACGTCACGCTCGATGCGATCGACATCCCGGAGCTCGCGCAGCGTAACCTCGCCGCGCTGTTCGAGCAGCCGGAGCGCGCGCTTGCGCTGCTCGCCTTCGACGACGGCGGCGCTTCGCTGACCTTCACCTGCGCCGGGGAGCTCTATGCCTTCCGACGCATCGAGCTGGACGTCTCGCAGCTCACTGGAGCCGAAGACGGGTTGCGTAGCGCACTGTTCGATCGCATCACGCTGGAGCTGCAGCGCACGCTCGACGGGCTCGACCGCCAGTTCAGTTCGATCGCCGTCTCCCGGCTGGTGGTTGCCGAACCGGAGGGCGCGCGGCTCGTCGCGCATCTTTCCGCCAACCTCGCGACGGTGGTGGAGCGCCTCGACGTGTCCGCCGCGGTCGCGCTCGATGCGTTGCCCGAGCCGAGCCGCAGCGAGATCCGTTCTCGTGCGCTGGCGGCGATCGGGGCCGCGCTGCGCCGTGAGGAGCCCCGGCAGTGACCGCCTACATCAACCTGATCGACCCGCAGTTCGTGCCGCGCACGGTGGTGCCCTCGGCCGCGCAGCTCGCCGTGGCCGGCATCGTGGCCGCACTCGCGCTGATCGCGGCCGGCATGATCGTGCGGCGGCAGGCTGCGGAAATCGAGTCGCAGGTGCAGACGCAGGCGGCACGGCTCGCGGCCAGTCGCGACCGGCTCGCCGCGCTCGGCAAGACGATCGCCGCGCGCCACGCGGATGCGGCGCTCGTCCGCCAGATCGAGGAAACCGAGACGCTGGTCATGATCCGGCGCGAGGTCGTCGCGGCGATCGGCGCCGGCGCGGCTGGCAGCGAGCAAGGGTTTTCCACGCTGATGCAGGCACTGGCGAGACAGACGCTCGAAGGCGTGTGGCTCACCGCAGTGAGCGTCGCCGCGGGCGGCGAGCAGCTCACCCTGAGCGGCAGGACCATGGATCCGGCGCTGCTGCCGGTGTATCTGCACAAGCTGAATGCGGAGCCGGCGTTTCGCGGGCGCAGCTTCGCCGAGCTGAAGATGGGCGAGCCGAAACCCGCCGCGGGCGAGACGAAGCCGGCGGGCGGATCGGGCCCGGCGCCCTGGGTCGAGTTTCGCCTGGCGGGCCGCGCGAGCGAACCGGGAAAGCGATGATCGGATGAAAGCGCTCTGGGACAGGCTTGCCGGACGATACGATGGCCTGAGCCTGCGCGAACGGGTGTTCGTCGCGCTGGCGCTGCTGGCGCTGGTCGCATATGCACTGGGCAACGGGTTTCTCGCGCCGCAGCTCGCTCGCCGCGATGCGGCACAACGGGAACTGGAAGCGGTACGCGGCGAATCGCAGGCCGTCGTGCGCCAGATCGCGGCCGCGTCGGCCGCCGCGGCGGATCCGGATGCGACGGCGCGGCTGAAGCTCTCCCGGTTGCGTCGGGAACTGTCAGGCGTGGATGGCGAACTGCGCGAGGTGGCGCGGCAAATGGTGGAGCCGGCGCAGATGCCGCAAGTGCTGAAAGACCTGCTGGCGGGACGCAAGGGTCTTCGACTCGTGGCGCTTCGCACGCTGCCGGCGAGCCCGTTCCCCGGGACGAATTCCGGGGAGGAAAAACGCAAGGGCGGCGCGGCGATCTACCGCCACGGCGTCGAGCTGACGGTACGAGGGAGCTACCTCGACCTGCTCGGTTACCTGTCGCAGATTGAGCGTTCCCCGCACCGGCTGTACTGGGGCGACGCGCAGCTCGACGCGCAGGACTACCCCCTGAGCAGCCTGACGCTGACGCTGTTCACGCTGAGCATGGATGCGGCATGGATCGCGCTGTAGCCGTTTTCGTGACGCTGCTGGCGGCTGCCGGTTTGGCGCGCGCACAACAGCAGGCGCTGTCCGATCCGACGCGCCCGCCCGCGCAGTTGCTGCCGCACGGCGATGCGAGAGCGGCCGCCGTCGCGGGGCCGCGCCTGGAATCGGTGATCCTGCCCAGGGGAGGCGGCCGGCCGGCGGCGGTGATCGACGGCGTTCGGGTGGAACTGGGCGGGCGCGTCGCGGGCGCGCGGCTGGTGGCCGTCTCGGAGGAATCGGTGGTGCTCAAGGGCAAGTCGGGCCGCCAGGTATTGCGGTTGACACCGCAGGCGGACAAGCGCGTGCGCGCGCCCGGCCGGCGCTGATGCCACACGGTGTCGGTGATGACCGGTTACGCCGGCGCGGCGTCGGGGAGGGGTTGATGACGATCAGATGGTTACTGGTTCCGCTTGGCGTACTCGTTCTGGCGGCGTGCGCGAGCGCGCCGGTGCCGCCGGGCGCGACCTACGACCAGATCAGCGAGGAGCTCAGGCGGGCGGCCGAGGCGAAGCCGGCGCCCCCGCCCCCGAGCGGGGTCGCACGCGCGCTGCTGGAGCCGCCGGTGCCGGCGGCACCCGCCCAGCCGAGCGAGCCGCGCTTCGATCTCGCGGTCAGCGCCGCGCCGGCGGCGCAGGTGTTCATGGCCATCGTCTCGGGCACGGGTTACAGCATGCTCGTGCATCCGGAGGTCGGCGGCACGATCTCGGTCAATCTGAAGGATGTTACGGTGCGCGAGGCGCTCGACGCACTGCGCGACCTGTACGGCTACGAATACCGCACGCAGGGCAAGCGCATCTTCGTGCAGCCGAACACGCTGCAGACCCGCGTATTCCAGGTGAATTATCTCGCGAGCCGGCGGCAGGGGCAGACCGATGTGCGCGTCAGTTCGGGTTCGATCTCCTCGGCGCCGCAGGCCGCCTCGGGCAGTACCGGTGCAACGGGCGCGGCCGTGCCGGTGCCCGTAGGAGGCGGTGCGCGTCCCGCCTCCGAGAGCAGCCGGGTGGTGACGGCGTCGGACGTCGATTTCTGGAGCGAACTCGGCCAGGCGTTGCGCGCGATCGTAGGCGGCGAGGGCGGGCGCGCCGTCATCGTCAATCCGGTGTCGGGAGTCGTCGTCGTGCGCGGTTTTCCCGCCGACCAGCGCAACGTCGAGACTTATCTGCGCGCCACGCAGATCATCGTCGAGCGCCAGGTGATGCTCGAGGCGAAGCTCGTCGAAGTGCAGCTCAAGGACGGCTTCCAGAGCGGCATCAACTGGGCGTACTTCGGATCGGCCGGCGGCCATCGCTCATCGGTCGGGGCCGACACCAGGAACTTCCCCGTTCCGTCCGGCCCGCCGGTGAGCGAGTCGAGCAGCGTCGGTGCGACGCTGGGCAACACGCTGGGGGCGGGACTCGATGCCGCCGCGGGGCGCACGGCCTCCGGAATCTTCGGCCTCGCGCTGCAGACCGGGAGCTTCGCCGCGCTGATCCAGTTCCTGGAGACGCAGGGCAACGTGCAGGTGCTGTCCAGTCCGCGCATCGCGACGCTGAACAACCAGAAGGCGGTGCTCAAGGTCGGCACGGACGAATTCTTCATCACGAACGTCACGACGACGACCACGACCAGCGGCACCGGCACGACGACTTCGCCCACGATCACGACGCAGCCGTTCTTTTCGGGAATCGCGCTCGACGTCACGCCGCAGATGGACGATGGCGGTAACATCATCCTGCACATCCATCCGTCGATCAGCAGCGTCGCGGAGAAGAACAAGATCGTCGACCTCGGCAGCCTCGGGCGATTCCTGCTGCCGCTGGCCGCATCCGACATCAACGAGACGGACAGCATCGTGCGCGTGCGCGACGGGAACATCGTCGCCATCGGCGGCCTGATGACCCAGCAGCAGTCTCAGGACAAGTCGCAGGTTCCCGGAATCGGCGAGGTGCCGGTCGTCGGCGCGTTCTTCGGACAGCGCTCGCGCAGTTATGCCAAGCGCGAGATCGTGATCCTGCTCAAGCCCACCGTGATCCAGGGCGACCAGGGCTGGCAGCAGGACCTGGGCGAGGTGCGCGACCGGCTGCAGGGGTTCGACCCGCGCCGCCTTGCGCCGCAGTGACCCGGTGTATCGCGCGCATTTCGGACTGACCGAGCTGCCGTTCGGCATCACGCCGGACACGGCCTATGCGTTCTCGGCGCGCGCCCACCAGGAGGCGCTCAACACGCTGCTCGTTGCGCTGGCGAGCGGCGAGGGCTTCATCAAGATCACCGGGGAAGTGGGGACCGGCAAGACCCTGCTGTGCCGGCGCTTCCTGGCGAGCATCGATGCGACCCATGTCTCGGCCTACATCCCGAACCCGTATCTCGACCCGCGCACGCTGCTCGCGGCCGTGGCGGAGGAACTCGGCGTCTCGCTCGACGAGGGTTCCGAGCCGCATCGGATGTTCAAGCGGCTGAACCGGGCGCTGCTGGAGTTCGCGGCACAGGAGCTCACCGTCGTGCTTTGCCTGGACGAGGCACAGGCGCTGCCGCTCGAGAGCCTGGAAGCGCTGCGGCTGCTGTCCAATCTGGAAACGGAGAAGCGCAAGCTGCTGCACGTGGTGCTGTTCGGACAACCGGAACTGGACGCGAAACTGGCAGACCCGTCGGTGCGGCAACTTCGCCAGCGTATCGCTTTTTCCTACCTGCTGCGCGGACTGGACCGCAACGAGCTCGAACATTACCTGGACCACCGGCTGCGAGTGGCCGGCTACCGCGGGCATCCGCTATTTTCCTCCGGCGCAGTCAGGCTGCTCCACCGGGCCAGCGGCGGCGTGCCACGGCTGGTCAATATTCTCGCCAACAAGGTGCTGCTCGCGGTCTACGGCGAGGGTGGCCAGCAGGCGAAACCGCGCCACGTCGCGGCGGCCGCGCGTGACAGCGCCGAGGCGCGCTGGCAGCCGCTGCGCCTGTGGCGCCGCATGGCGTGAACCGGAAATGAGCCTGATCAACCGGATGTTGCAGGATCTCGACCGGCGCCGCGCGTCGCCGGCCGTGGCGCTGCCCGCGCAGGTTCGCACGCTGCCCGCCGCAGTTCGGCCGATGCCATGGCGATGGATCGGCGCGGGGGTTCTCGTCGGAGCCGTTGCGGGACTGATGCTGTGGGGATGGTACGGACCGGCCTTTTCGCCCGCGCAGGGTCAGCGGGCGAGCTCGCCGCGTGCGACGGATATGGCCGTCGCACCGGCGGCGGGGGCGGTCCTGCGCTCGCCGTCGCAAGCCACAGCGGTGCCGACCTCGCCGGCGCCGCAGCCGTCGGTCGCGCAGGTCGAGTCGCCGAAGG